>NZ_JCAFTG010000007.1:0-263490 GCF_059370035.1 Stenotrophomonas sp. YJH_SMC_37 | reverse complement strand
TCCCTGGTGAAATTAGCGCTGTGGAACCACCCGATCCCATCCCGAACTCGGAAGTGAAACGCAGCTGCGCCGATGGTAGTGTGGCTCAAGCCATGCGAGAGTAGGTCATCGCCAGGGTTTACACCCAAAACCCCGCTGCTCACGCAGCGGGGTTTTTCTTTGTGCGTAGCAAACGCCGGTAGTGCCGGCCGCTGGCCGGCAACCCGATGGCGTTACATCGCCCGGTAGATCCACGCCATGCGTGGATACCCCCTGCGAGGAGCAGCGGTGCCAACCAAGGTTGGCCGCTACCAACAGCAGGCCCACACAGCAATCGGTTGCCGGCCAGCGGCCGGCACTACCAGGGGCAGGTCACGCATAAAAAGACGGCGCCCTGCGGGCGCCGTCCTCATCCACTCGCTTGGCAGACCCTGATCAGGCGGCCCGCGGGACCTCGTGTGCTTCCTGCTGGCGGAAGACCGACACCGCTTCAGTCAGCGTCCCAGCCTGCGACTGCAGCTCACGTGCGGCAGCGGTGGCCTCCTCCACCAGCGCCGCATTCTGCTGCGTGGCCTGATCCATCTGCACCACGGTCTGGTTGATCTGCTCGATGCCAACCGACTGCTCCTGAGATGCCGCCGAGATCTCGTGCATCAGGTGGCTGACATTCTCAACGCCCCCGACAATGCCCTGCATCCGCTGGCCCGCATCGGCCACCAGCTGGGCACCTTCGCCCACCTGGCGACCCGCCTCATCGATCAGCTTCTTGATTTCCTGTGCGGCGGCGGCGGAGCGCTGCGCCAGCACGCGCACCTCGCTGGCCACCACCGCGAAGCCGCGGCCCTGCTCGCCGGCACGGGCGGCCTCCACTGCCGCGTTGAGCGCGAGGATATTGGTCTGGAAGGCGATGCCATCGATCACGCCAGTGATGTCGCCGATCCGCTTCGAGGCTCCCTCGATCGCCTGCATGGTGTCGACGACTCGCTGCATGGCGACGTTGCCGTCGCTGGCGGCGCTCTGGGTGGTGATTGCCAGCTGGCTCGCCTCGCGCGCATGGGCAGCGTTCTGGCGCACGGTGGCGGTCAGCTCTTCCATCGAAGCGGCGGTTTCCTGCAGGTGCGCTGCCTGGCGCTCGCTGCGCTCGGACAGCGCGCCATTGCCCGCAGCGATTTCGCTCGCAGCGGTGCTGATCGAGGACGCGCACTGCTGGATACGGCCCACCATGCGCGCCAGCTGGCCGGCGGTGGCGTTGGCATCGCGCTGGATCGCGGCAAAGGCGCCGTGATACTCACCATGCATGCGTCGATCGAGGTCGCCGCTGGCCAGCGCCGAGAGCATCTGCCGCACCTCGTCAACCGTACTGCCCAACGTATCCAGCAACTGGTTGATGCCACCGGTGAGGCCATCGAGGAAGCTGGCACCTTCGGTTGCCTGCAGGCGCTGGTCGAGGTCGCCGGCGGCGGCGGCCGCGACGATGCCGGCGACGGCGTTCTCCAACGCGAGCTCATGGGTACGGTCATGCCACTCCACGGCGAAGCCCAGGCGCACGCCCTGTGCGTCGAAGACCGGAGTAACCACCTGTGCGAAGTGCACCGGGCCGATCTGTACCTTGCCGTTGTGGCTGACCTGCAGGCCATTGAGGATGGCGCGGATCCGGTCCGGGTTGGCGTGGAAGCGATGGATGCTGCTACCGACCAGGCGCTCGGCATCGAAATCGGGGAAGGCCTGGCGCAACGTTGCCTGCTGGTTACGCAGCAGGGCCACCACCGAGCGGTTCACGTAGCGGATCACGTGATCGTTGTCGGCAATCATCATCGCGGTGCGCGAGGCATCGAGGGCCTGGCGGATCTGCGCGTTCTCGGCGTGTGCCTCCGCTTCGCGTCCACGCTGGGCCTGCACATGGCGTGCGGTGTCGGCCAGCGCATGGGCCAGCGAACCTGGTGCGTAGGCGGTGGTGTCAGCATGTGCACCAAGATCGGCGCCGGTGGCGATGTCGCGCGCCAGCGCGGCCAGCCGGCGGGGACCGTGGCCGAGTGCTTCGGTCTGCTGGCGGAGCCGCAGTGCGACCTGGCCAAGGAACAGGGTCAGGCCGGCCAGCATCGCGGCCTGCAGCAGCGCCGGCCACAGCGCAGTACCGTCCAGCAGCGGTGCCAGCAGGGAGAGCGTACCGACGCCACCGGCCAGCCACACCGGAAGGCGATCACGGTGGCCCAGCAGCACGCCCAGCAGCAGGGCAATCGGCAATGCCGGTGACAGGCTGATGATCGCGCACAACACGGCCAGCTGCAGCGACAACAGCAACGCCAGACCGTTGCGGGCGACGGCCCGGCCCGCCTGGGGGCCGCCCAACCACGCGGCTGGCAATACGGCGACGGCCGCCAACGCGGCGGCTTGTGCCTGCGGCCCACGCAGCGCCAGCACCAGGGCAGCCATAGCCAATATCCCGCTGCCGATCAGCAGGCGGCGGTCAGCGCGGCGCGCGAGCTGCTGCAGATGCGGCAGGCGGGCGGTATCGGGGGGACGGGAGGATGCAACGGACATCGGCGACTCCTGGGTCAGCTAAAGACAACGGCCACGCCGCAACGCACGCAGCAGGGCGTGACGAGGGCGGGTGCCGGGAATTCGGGGAATGCGACGCGATCAGCGACGGGCAGACGTGGCACCGTGGCCACATCCTGTGGATGACGGTGCAGCAGAGCGGGCATGCGGACTTCCTTGCAGGACCAGACACACGCCGCAGGCCCGACCGGGTCCGCGTGCGGCGGGCGCAGGGGCCCGCAACTGATGTATCGGCCGCAACTGCGCGGAGTGAAGTGCGCGGACGCCGCGACTCAGCCGGCGTTGTCGTTGCTGAAGAAGTGCAGTATCACGTCTGCGATCTGTTCCGGGTTTTCCATGTGCAGGTGATGGTTGCCGGGAAACACCGCCAGCCGCCCGTTGCGCAGGTGCTGCAGGCGCTCGCTGCGCATCGGCTCGGGGTAGTAGGACTGCGCAGGCGTGGCATAGATTACCTGCGTCGGGCAGGCGATGGCCTGCAGCAGGTTGTCGATCTGGCCTTCGCTGAGGCGGATCGCGGTGGGCAGCATCAGCCGCGGATCGCTGCACCAGCGGTAGCCGCCCTCGACCGGTTCCACGCCCCGCTCGACCAGCAGCCGTGCGCATCCTTCGCTGAGCTGGTTGGTCATCATCCGCGCACGGATCGGCGCGGCCAGGTCAGGGAACACGCGCAACTGCTTGCGTGCCAGTCCCCGCGTGGCGTTTACATGTTCACGCAGACGGTTGGCCGTTTCTTCCTCGGGGCCACGCAGGCCGCCCAGTGCTTCGATCGCCACCAGCCGCTCGACGCGGTCGCTGACCGAGGCGGTGAGACTGGCGATGCCGGCGCCCATTGAATGACCGAGCAGACTGAAGCGGTCCCAGCCCAGCGCGTCGGCGACATCGAGTACGTGGCAGATCGCGGCGGCCGTGGTGTAGCTGGCACCGGCCGGCAGGTGCGCGCTGTGGCCATGCCCGGGCAGGTCGATGGCCACCAGCTGCAACGGCGACAGGTGCGGCGCCAGCGGCACGAAGCTGGCCGCATTGTCGAGCCAGCCATGCAGGGCCAGCACGCGCGGGCCGTCGCCGTGATTGCGCAGGCCGGCGACGCGCGCGCCACCGACCTCCAGTTCAAACGGCTGCAGACTCATGCCAGCGAGGCCACGGCCAGCCGCGCCAGGGCGCGAGCGTGTTCCGGATCGGCGTTGAGGCAGGGGATGTAGCGCATCGTCGCGCCGCGCTCGGCCAGCGTCTCGGTGAAGCCCAGCGCCACTTCCTCCAGCGTTTCCAGGCAATCGGTGGCAAAGCCCGGGCAGACCACGTCGATCTGCTTCACGCCGGATTCGGCCAGCGCCCACAGGCTGGGCTCGGCATACGGCTGCAGCCAGCGCTCGCGGCCGAAGCGCGACTGGTAACCCATCTGCCAGTCGTCCCTGCCCAGACCCAGTGCGTGGGCGATGGCCTGCGCGCTTGCCTCGCAGCGCTGCGGATACGGGTCGCCCGCGTCGGCCAGGCGCTGTGGGATGCCATGGAAGGAGAACATCAGTTTCCGGCCGCGACCGTGCTGCTCCCAGTAGCGGCGGATCGATCCGGCCACGGCCTCGACCCAGCCTGGATCGACCGAGTAATCGCGCACCAGGCTGACGGTTACGCCTGGGTTGCGGCGCTGCCACGCATCGACGCGGTCTTCGACCGAGGCGGTGGTGGTGGTGGAGTACTGCGGGTACAGCGGCAGCACCACGATGCGGCGCGCGCCGTCGGCTGCCAGGCGGTCGAGCTCGCTGGCCAGCGCCGGTTCGCCGTAACGCATCGCATGGCGCACTGTCAGGGTCGGCAACAGGGCCTGCATGGCCTGCGCCAGCTGGCGTGTATGCACCATCAGCGGTGAGCCGTCGGGCAGCCAGACCTGGGCGTACTTGGCCGCCGAACGACTGCTGCGCAGGGGCAGGATCAGTCCGCGCAGCAGCGGCTGCCACAGCAGTGGCGGGATCGCGACCACGCGGCGGTCGGACAGGAATTCGGCCAGGTAACGGCGTACGGCGGGGGCCGTCGGCGTCTCGGGCGTGCCTAGGTTGACCGCCAGCACGGCGGTATCGGGTGCGTCGAGCATGGGCGGTATTGTCGCCGATCCGGCGCCGTGCCGGGATGCAGGGTTCGGATTGCAGGCATAGCGCGCATCAATGTGAGCAGGGAACGCTCATTGGGGATTCATGACAACGCTACTAATTTCAGTCACTTGCTATATCTTCCTATGGACTGACTTCTGGAGCCTGCCATGCGTCGCCCGATCCAAGCCCTGCTGATCGCCGCCAGCCTGCTGTCCAGCCAGGCCATGGCCGGACCGCAGGAAGACCAGCGTGCGCGCAATGCCGTGCGCGTGCTTGCTGAAATCCAGGAAATCCCCGAACAGGGCATTCCGGACAAACTGCTCGACGAAGGCCGCGCGGTCATCGTCATTCCCGACACGATCAAGGCCGGTCTGGTCATTGGTGGTCGTCGTGGCCACGGCCTGATGTCGGTGCGCATGCCCAACGGCGCCTGGTCCAATCCGGTGTTCGTGAAGCTGACCGGCGGCAGCATCGGCTTCCAGGCCGGCGTGCAGTCCTCGGACGTGGTGCTGGTGTTCCGCAACGACCGCAGCCTGGACAACCTGGTCAATGGCAAGTTCACGCTGGGCGCCGATGCCGGTGTCGCCGCCGGCCCGGTCGGCCGCAATGCCGCCGCTGCCACCGACGGCCAGCTGAAGGCCGAGATCTGGTCCTGGTCGCGCGCGCGCGGCCTGTTTGCCGGCGTCGCGCTGGATGGTGCGGTGCTGCAGATCGATGATGCCGCCAATCTGGATGCCTACGGCAGCAACACCACGCCGCGCATGATCTTCGAAGGCCGCGCTGCCGGTTCGCCGTCGATGGATGTGGTGGCCTTCCGTGACCGCCTGGAAGAGGCCACCTACGCTGCACGCAGCAACCGCAGCGGCAACGGCAGCGCACCGCGTCCGGCAGCGGCCCCGGCGGTTGCGCCGGCGCCTGTTCAGGCAGCACCGGCCGCCCCGGCGGAAGCCACCACGGCGCCGCTGCAGAACGTGCCGCAGACCCCGCCACCGCAGCAGCAGGGCTTCCAGCCGGTCAATGACGGCGAAATCCGCACGGAAACGCTGGGCGGGAACTGACTTTCGTCACGCGCGCCGGCTTACAGCCGGTGCGCTATGCTCGACAGCCTGATCACTAACGTAACGAGCGTCTTTATGGGCAGTTTCAGCATCTGGCATTGGTTGGTCGTGCTGGCCATCGTCCTGCTGGTGTTCGGCACCAAGCGCCTGACCAGTGGCGCCAAGGACCTCGGCTCGGCGGTCAAGGAATTCAAGAAGGGCATGCGCGACGACGACAAGCCGAACGCGCAGCTGGGCGACGAGTCGCGCAGCCAGGATGCCTCGCGCACCGTGCAGGACGAGCACGACCGCAACCCACGCTGATCCGGAGCGGTCGCGGTGTTCGATATCGGCTTCAGCGAACTGCTGGTGATTGCCGTGGTCGCTCTGGTGGTGCTCGGTCCCGAGCGCCTGCCCAAGGCGGCCCGCTTCGCCGGCCTGTGGGTGCGTCGTGCCCGCAACCAGTGGGATTCGGTGAAACAGGAACTGGAGCGCGAACTGCACGCCGAAGAGATCAAGCGGCAGATGCAGGACGTGCGCCAAGGCATGCAGGACACCGAGAACCAGCTGCGCGCCAGTGGCGAAGCGCTCCGTCGCCAGGCCCAGCAGGCGCGGCAGCAGGGCGACGATCTGGCGCAGGAAGTGCGAGCACCGGCGCAGGCCGATCTGCCGCCGCACATGATTGCCCAGCCCGGCGTGGACCCACCGGCCCAGGCTGGCGCCGTTGCCGGGGCGGCTGCAGACGCGCCCGCTGAAGCAGCCGCGACACCGCCGCCGCAGAGCACGGAGCGCCAGCCATGAGTGAACAGGATTTCGGCGAAAGCTCGCTGGTCGAGCATCTGGTGGAACTGCGCGGCCGCCTGGTGCGCGCATTGCTGGGCCTGGGCGTGGTGCTGCTGGCGCTGCTGCCGTTTACCCAGAAGCTGTACAACGCACTGGCCGAACCGCTGGTGTCGCAGCTGCCGAACGGGCAGACGATGATCGCCACCAACCCGGCCGGCGCCTTCTTCGCCCCGCTGAAGCTGACCTTCTTCGTCGCCCTGTTCGTGGCGGTGCCGTGGCTGCTGTACCAGTTGTGGGCGTTTGTTGCCCCGGGCCTGTACGCGCGTGAGAAACGCCTGGCCGTACCGCTGCTGGTGTCGTCGGTGCTGCTGTTCTACATCGGCTGCGCCTTCGCCTACTTCCTGGTGCTGCCGGCGGTGTTCCACTTCCTCACCACCTTCAGCCCGGACGTGATCGCGATCACCCCGGATGCGAACGCCTACCTGGATTTCGTGCTGGCGATCTTCTTCGCCTTCGGCGGCAGCTTCGAACTGCCGGTGGCGATGGTGATCCTGGTGCTGCTGGGCTGGGTGACGCCGCAGCAGTTCAAGGAAGGCCGTGGCTACGCAATCGTCGGCATCTTCGTGGTAGCCGCAGTGCTGACTCCGCCGGACGTGGTCTCGCAGCTGATGCTGGCGATCCCGATGTGCCTGCTGTACGAGCTGGGCATCCACGCCGCGCGCTGGCTGGTGCCGTCGTCGGTAGTGAAGAAACCCGCCGCGTGATGCGGTAGCGCCGGGCCATGCCCGGCGTGCGGGGTGCGATGTGATGCCACCGCCGGGCATGGCCCGGCGCTCCCGGTGGGACCGGTCAGGCGTGGAACACGTCGCTCGAGGTCGGCGTGGTCGGGATCGGCGGCGCTGCACGGCTGCCGCGATGCACGAACATCTGCTTCCACGCGGCGTAGACCGCACCGACGTACAGCGGCATCAGCACCGTGGTCAGTACCAGCTGGGCGATGAAGGCCGCAGCCAGCGGACCACCGATCAGCATTGCGATCTGGATCACGATCACGAACAGGATGTACATGCAGAACGCGGCGATCAGGCCGAGTGCGGCGAACACGATCATCGCGCCGATGTTTTCGATGCAGCCCTGCAGGCTCAGGCGCAGCGCATGCATGCCGCTCTGCTTGTCGAACACCACCAGCGCCGGCTGGGTGAACATCGCCAGCGACAGCGCCACCGCGCTCAGGAACACCAGCAGCATCCACAGCGCAATGCGCTTTGCCGGCAGGTTGGCGACCAGCGCGGCGGCATCGTCCGGCTTGATCTGCTGGCCACTGCGGCTGATCTCTTCCATCTTGGTCATGACCTCGCTGAAGGCGGTGAAGCCCTCGCGACCGATCATCATGAACAGCAGCGCGCCCAGCAGCAGTACCGCCAGCACTTGGATCGCCAGCGGCACCAGCAGGTGGCTGACGCGGTGGTCGCGGATCGGCTGCAGCAAGTGCGAGGCCAGGCCCGGGCGGCCTTCGTCGATCTCGCCCACGGCGTAGAGCATGCCGCCGAACATGATCGGCGAGATGGCCAGGGTCATCAGCTGCACGGCCATGCCTGCCGCGCCGGGAATCAGCGTGGACAACAGGGTGACCAGCCAGCTCACCAGCAGCCAGGCCAGGCCGATCCGGGCCAGCTGCAGCGGCGCACGCCGGTACAGGGAGAACGTATCCAGCAACCACTGGGCGCCCGCCGAAGCCGGCAGCTTGCGAATCTCTTTCATGGACATCCGGGAGGGACAGGAGGGGCCGGGCGGCTGCCCGTGCCGCCGATTATCCCTGTTTTGCCATCGGCTGGGCTGAAGACAGCCGCGCCTGGCGCACGAAACGGCGCAACAGCTGGCGGGCCAGCGGCGCGGCGCTGACTGCGCGCTCGATGGTGCGGGCGCAGCCGCCGTGGCGACCGATGCAGTCGGCGCGGGCACGCACGTAGCCGCGCATGTGGTGGGTGGCGAATTCCGGATGGAACTGCACCCCCCAGGCGTGGCGGCCCCAGCGGAATGCATGGCAGCCATCCAGCGGCGAGCGTGCCAGCACCTGGGCACCCTCGGGCGCACGCAGCACGGTCTGCAGGTGGGTGGCGTGGGCGGCGAAATGCTGCGGCAGGCCCTGGAACAACGGGTCCTGTGCCGCCTGCGGCTGCAGTTCCAGTTCGATCGTGCCGGACTCGCGGCCAGCCGGGTTGTAGGCCACCTCGCCCCCCAGCGCATGGGCCAGCAACTGATGGCCATAGCAGATGCCGAACACTGGCAGACCGGCGTGGGCAGTCTGGCGCAGCCATGCGGCGCTACGCTCGCTCCAGTCGGCGTGGTCGGTGACGAAGGCGGCCGAGCCGGTCACCAGCACGCCAGCAAAGGCATGCGGATCGGGCAGGGCATCACCGTGTTCGACATCGACCACCACCGTCTCGTGTTCTTCCAGTCCGGCGGCGACGCGAATCCAGTGTGGAAAGCGCCCATAGCGGCGCAGCGGCGGCACCGGTCGGCCGGTTTCAACGATCAGGAACGGGGCTGGATTCATCCGGGGGCGGCAGTACTGACAGGACTTCCTCGATTGTAGTCAGCCCCTGCGCCACCTTTTCAAGCCCGGCCTGGCGCAGGGTCCGCAGCCCTTCAGCACGTGCGGCACGGCTGAAACCGGCCAGATCCATGTCGGCGCGGATCTGCCCGCGAAGCCGCGAGCCCAATGGCAGCAACTCATACAGGCCGATGCGGCCAAGGAATCCGGTGCGCCGGCACTCCAGGCAGCCAACCGGCCGACAGGGCGTGGCGGCATCTGGATATGCGCCATCGCTATCAGCCAGCACCGCCCAGTCGGCAGCACCAAGGGTGTGCGGCTGCTTGCAGTGCGGGCACAGCGTGCGCACCAGGCGCTGGGCGAGGATGCCGTTGAGGGTGCTGGCGAGCAGGTAGTGCGGCACGCCCAGGTCGAGCAGGCGGGTGACCGCCGAGGGCGCGTCGTTGGTATGCAGGGTGGACAGCACCAGGTGGCCGGTCAGCGAGGCCTGGACCGCCATCTGCGCGGTCTCCAGGTCGCGGATCTCGCCGATCATGATGATGTCCGGGTCCTGCCGCAGCAGGGTGCGCACGCCGCTGGCGAAGTCCAGGTCGATGTTGGCCTGCACCTGCATCTGGTTGAACTCCGGCGCGATCATCTCGATCGGGTCCTCCACCGTGCACACGTTCACGTCCGGCGTGGCCAGCCGCTTCAGCGTGGAATACAGGGTGGTGGTCTTGCCCGAGCCGGTTGGACCGGTGACCAGCACGATGCCGTGCGGCCGCTCGACCAGCGCATTCCAGCCGGCGACCTCCTGCGGGCTGAAACCGAGCTGGTCGATGCTCTTGAACGCGGCATCCGGGTCGAAGATGCGCATCACGCACTTCTCGCCGAAGGCGGTGGGCATGGTCGACAGGCGCATCTCGACCTCGCGGCCACCCGGCGAGCGGGTCTTGATGCGGCCATCCTGCGGGCGCCGCCGCTCGGCCAGGTCCATGCGGCCGAGCACCTTGATACGGCTGACCACCGCGGTCATCACCGCTGGCGGCACCTCGAACACCTTGTGCAGCACGCCGTCGATGCGGAAGCGCATGCGGCCCATCTCGCGACGCGGCTCCAGATGGATGTCCGAGGCGCGCTGTTCGTAGGCGTACTGCAGCAGCCAGTCGACGATGTGCACGATGTGCTGGTCGTCGGCATTGACGTCGCCGGTGCGGCCCAGCTCGACCAGCTGCTCGAAGCTGGGCAGGGTGGTGTTGGCCTCGCCGCGGACGTCGCCGCGCGCGCCACGCACCGAACGGGTCACCCCGTAGAACTCCATGGTGTAGCGGTGCAGGTCCAGCGGATTGACCACCGCCAGCTCGATGCGGCGGCGGGTCAGGTGCTGCAGGTCACGACGCCATTCCTGCACCAGCGGCTCGCTGGTGGCCACCAGCACCCGTTCGGCATCCACTGCCAGCGGCAGGAAGCGGTGGCGACGGGCATAGGCGTGGGAGACCAGCGCGGTGACCGCAGCGACGTCGACCCGGGTCGGATCGATGCGCAGGTAGCGGTTGCCGGTGCGTTGGGCCAGCCATTCGGTCAGGCGTTCCAGGGTCAGTTCGCCGCCGTCGCGGGTGGCCAGCTTGAGGTTGGACAGCAGCACCAGCGGGTGCACTTCACTGGCATTGCGCGCGCCCTGTGCAGAAAACCGCATGCGCTCGCCCTCGTGCTCGGCGACCAGGCCGTCGGCCAGCAGCGCCGCACCCACCTGCTCGAAATGCAGGCGGCCCCACGGCAGCGGGACGCCGCCTGGCTCGCCGGGCGTGCCCACCGGCAGCCGATGTTCCATCTGCCTGCTCCTCCCGGGTACGGAATGCCCCGCAGGTCGGCCGTTATACTAGCGCACCCCCTTGCCGGCCAAGACTCGTACGCATGTCCGCGACCCCGACCGTTCCGATCACCTTCCAGGGCCTGATCCAGACCCTGAACCAGTTCTGGGCCCAGCAGGGCTGCGTGCTCATCCAGCCGCTCGACCTGGAGGTGGGTGCCGGTACCTTCCACCCGGCCACCTTCCTGCGTGCGATCGGGCCGGAAAGCTGGAATGCGGCCTACGTGCAGCCGTCGCGGCGCCCGACCGATGGCCGTTACGGTGAGAACCCGAACCGCCTGCAGCGCTACTACCAGTACCAGGTGGCGATGAAGCCGGCGCCGGACAACATCCAGCAGTTGTACCTGGATTCGCTGAAGGCACTGGGCATCGATCCGCTGGTGCACGACCTGCGCTTCGTCGAGGACAACTGGGAATCGCCGACGCTGGGCGCGTGGGGCCTCGGCTGGGAAGTCTGGCTCAACGGCATGGAAGTGACCCAGTTCACCTACTTCCAGCAGGCCGGTGGCCTGGAATGCCGCCCGGTGCTGGGCGAGATCACCTATGGTCTCGAGCGCCTGTGCATGTACCTGCAGAACTGCGACAACGTCTACGACCTGGTCTGGACCTACGGCCCGGACGGCCAGCCGGTGACCTACGGCGACGTCTACCACCAGAACGAGGTGGAGCAGAGCACCTACAACTTCGAATACGCCGACGTGGAAGAAATGTTCCACCGTTTCGACGCCTGCGAGCGCGAAGCGCAGAAGCTGGTGGAAGTAGGCCTGCCGCTGCCGGCCTACGAGCAGGTGATGAAGGCCAGCCACACCTTCAACCTGCTCGATGCGCGCCGGGCGATCAGCGTGACCGAGCGCCAGCGCTACATCCTGCGGGTGCGCGCACTGGCCCAGGCGGTGGCCAAGGCGTATTACGAACAGCGCGAGAAGCTGGGCTTCCCGGGCGCGAAGAAGGCCTGAAGGCCGCGCTCTCCCCCTTACTCCGGGGCGCCGGACGCGTCGCGCGCTGCGCCCCCACCACAGGATTGAAACGATGAGCCAACTGTCCCCCCTGCTGATTGAACTGGGCACCGAAGAGTTGCCGGTCAAGGCGCTGCCGGGCCTGGCCCAAGCCTTCTTTGACGGTGTTGTCGAAGGCCTGCGCAAGCGTGGCATCGCGCTGGAACTGGGCGATGCGCGCCCGCTGTCCACCCCGCGCCGCCTGGCCGTGCTGCTGCCGGGCGTCGGCCTGGAACAGCCGGAACAGCACAGCGAAGTGCTGGGCCCGTACCTGAACATCGCGCTGGACGCCGAAGGCCAGCCGACCAAGGCCCTGCAGGGCTTCGCCGCCAAGGCCGGGATCGACTGGACCGCGCTGGAGAAGACCACCGACAACAAGGGTGAGCGCTTCGTGCACCGCGCAGTGACCCCGGGCGCGAGCACCGCCAGCCTGCTGCCGGAGATCCTGCGCGAGGCGATCGCGGCGATGCCGATTCCCAAGCCGATGCGCTGGGGCGATCACGCCTGGGGTTTCGCGCGCCCGGCGCACTGGCTGGTGCTGCTGCACGGTGCCACTGTGGTCGAGGCCGAACTGTTCGGCCTGCAGGCCGGCCGTGTCAGCCGTGGCCACCGCTTCCACCACGACCAGGCCGTGTCGCTGGCACAGCCGCAGGACTACGTTGAAGCGCTGCGCGCCGCGTTCGTGCTGGTCGATCCGAGCGAGCGCCGCGCACGCATCGTCGCCGAGGTCGAAGCTGCCGCAGCCAAGGCCGGTGGCAGTGCCCGCATCACCGAGGACAACCTGGAGCAGGTGGTGAACCTGGTCGAATGGCCGTCGGCAGTGCTGTGCAGCTTCGAGCCCGCGTTCCTGGCGGTGCCGCAGGAAGCGCTGATCGAGACGATGGAAATCAACCAGAAGTTCTTCCCCGTGCTGGATGCGGCCGGCACGCTGACCGAGAAGTTCATCGGCATTGCCAACATCGAGTCGAAGAACGTGGCCGAAGTGGCCAAGGGCTACGAGCGGGTGATCCGCCCGCGCTTCGCCGATGCCAAGTTCTTCTTCGACGAGGATCTGAAGCAGGGCCTGGTGTCGATGGGTGAGGGCCTGAAGACGGTGACCTACCAGGCCAAGCTGGGCAGCGTGGCCGACAAGGTGGCGCGCGTGGCCGCACTGGCCGAAGTGATCGCAGCCCAGGTCGGTGCCGATCCGGCGCAGGCCAAGCGGGCTGCCGAGCTGGCCAAGAACGACCTGCAGTCGCGCATGGTCAACGAATTCCCGGAACTGCAGGGCATCGCCGGCCGCCACTACGCCGTGGCAGGTGGTGAATCGGCCGAGGTTGCGCTGGCCATCGACGAGGCCTACCAGCCGCGCTTCGGTGGTGATGACATCGCGCTGTCGCCGCTGGGCAAGGTGCTGGCCATCGCCGAACGCGTGGATACGCTGGCCGGTGGTTTTGCTGCAGGCCTGAAGCCGACCGGCAACAAGGACCCGTTCGCCCTGCGCCGCAACGCGCTGGGCCTGGCCCGCACGATCATCGAAAGCGGCTTCGAGCTGGACCTGCGCGCGCTGCTGGCCAGTGCCAACGCCGGCCTGGCCGCGCGCAACGTGCAGGCCGACATCGGCGAACTGTACGACTTCATCCTTGACCGCCTGAAGGGCTACTACGCTGACAAGGGCGTGCCGGCCACGCACTTCAACGCCGTGGCGGAGCTGAAGCCCGCCTCGCTGTATGACTTTGACCGCCGCCTGGATGCGATCGGCACCTTCGCCGCGCTGCCGGAAGCCGAAGCGCTGGCCGCGGCCAACAAGCGTATCCGCAACATCCTGCGCAAGGCCGAGGGCGAGATCCCGGCCCAGATCGACCCGGCACTGCTGCAGGAAGATGCCGAGCGCGCGCTGGCTGAGGCGGTCACCGCGGCCATCGATGACACCGGCGCCAGCCTGCACCAGAAGGATTACGTGGCCGTGCTGGCGCGCCTGGCGCGCCTGCGCCCGCAGGTCGACGCGTTCTTCGATGGCGTGATGGTCAACGCGGAGGATCCGGCGCTGCGTGGCAACCGCCTGGCGCTGCTGACGATGCTGGGCGAGCGCCTGGGCAAGGTGGCGGCGATCGAGCATCTGTCGAGCTGACGCCCGTATCGGTAGTGCCGGCCGCTGGCCGGCACTACCGGAACATCGCCGGCGGATGTCCATCGGGATCATCGCCGTCGCCGCACGCGACGTCGGCATCCTCGCGTGCGATCCCGATGATCGCCACAAAGGCGCGTATTTTGACCGCCACTTAACAACCGATCTCCAACGACGTGATGCATTTCGCATCGTCACCTCCGGTCGGTATGCTGTGCCGCATGCAGCCAAAGAAATACGCCCTGCCGCTGATGGTCCTGTCGCTGGCCGCCACCTCCGTGGCCCACGCGCGCGGCACCATCGACAAGGTGGACATCAAGGGATTGGACAAGGGCGACGACGCCGCAATCATCGAGAACATCCAGGAATCGCTGTCGCTGTTCGACACGATCGGCAAGGAGCAGGGTGAATCGCGCCTGGAGTACCTGCTGTCGCAGGCCGAGCGGCAGACCCGCCAGGCGCTGGAACCGTTCGGGTACTACAACCCGGTGATCAAGGTCGAGGCGCCGCGCCAGGATGAGCACGTTCGCGTGCTCATCCATGTCGACAAAGGGGCCCCGGTGACCGTGCGCCGCGAGCACATCGACATCACCGGCCCGGCGATGTACGACCAGTACCTGCAGGACGACCTGGCCGCATTCAAGCCCCGCAAGGGCCAGCGCTTCGAGCACACCCAGTACGAAGCCAGCAAGATCACCATCACCCGGCGCCTGGCCGAGCGTGGCTACTTCGATGCCGACTACACCCAGCGCCAGGTGCAGATCACCCGCGCCGACAACGCGGCCGACATCGACCTGACCTGGGACAGCGGCCGCCGCTACAACATGGGCCCGGTGCGCTTCCAGCAGGACTACTTCGTCGACAAGCTGTTCGACCCGCTGGTGTACTGGGAGCAGGGCAGCTACTACCACGAGGGCAAGCTGGACCGGCTGCGCGAGTCGCTGACCAAGCTGGACTACTTCAGCGTGATCGACATCCAGCCGCGCCCGGACCAGGCCGACGAAAACGGCGAAGTGCCGGTGGACGTGAAGCTGACGCGCGCCAAGCGCACCATCTACACCGCGGGCCTGAGCTACGGCAGCGAGAGTGGCCCGGGTGTGCGTGGTGGCATCGAGCGGCGGTTCCTGAACAACCGCGGCCACAAGATGAACACGCAGCTGGACTATGCGCAGAAGCGCAAGAGCCTGATCACCAGCTACCGCATTCCAGCCTTCAACTGGCTTGATGGCTGGTACACCTTCGCTGCCAGCGCCTACGACGAGCAGACCGACTACATCGACCTGCGCAACTTCAAGCTGATCGCCAGCCGCAGCGGCGAGATCAACGAACACTGGACCGCGATCGCCTCGATCAACGCGCTGCGCGAGCGCTGGCGCTATGCCTCGGGCACCGAATTCACCGACGCGGTCTACAACACCTCGACGCTGGTCTACCCGCAGCTGGTCGCCGACTACGTCGACGTCGATGACGAGCTGTTCCCGCGCAAGGGCGTCAGCGGTACGGCAACGATGCGCGCCGGTGTGGAAGGTGCGGGTTCGGACACCAGCTTCGTGCAGGCCAATGCCGTGCTGCGCTGGTACATCCCGGTGGGCGATAGCAATCGCCTGATCCTGCGCGGCGAGGGTGGCACCACCTGGACCAGCGACCTGGTGGCGATGCCGCCGAGCCTGCGCTACTTCGCCGGTGGTGACCGCAGCATCCGCGGCTACGCCTACCGTGAGGTTGGCCCGCGTACGCCGAAGCCGGACAAGTATGCGCTGGGTGCCAAGAACCTGGTGATCGGCTCGGCCGAGTACGAGCACTACTTCAACGGTGGCCCCTGGGGTGCGGCGGTGTTCGTCGATACCGGCAGTGCCTTTGACAACACCATCGACCTGCATACCGGCGTCGGCTTCGGCGTGCGCTGGAAATCGCCGGTGGGCCCGGTGCGGGTGGATATCGCGCACGGCCTGAACAACCCGGATTCGCAGTTCCAGCTGTACCTCAACATCGGAGCGGACCTGTGAGTGCCCCCGCACCGACTCCGAACAGGCCGCCGCGCGTGCGTTTCTACCGCCGCCGCCGCTTCTGGGCCTGGTCCGGCGTGGGCGTGCTGGGCCTGGTGCTGCTGGCCCTGCTGGCGGTGTACTGGCTGCTGCAGACCGTGGCCGGCCGTGACGTACTGCTGGCCCAGGTGGTGGCGCGCCTCCCGGTGGGTGCCAGCTTCACCTGGGACAAGGTGGACGGCCCGGTGGCAGGGCCGCTGACCCTGTACAACGTCGACTTCCGTTACGACGACATCCATTTCCACGCCGAGCGCGCCTACCTGGAGCCGGACCTGCGCCCGCTGCTGGGCCGCAAGCTGCTGCTGGACAAGCTGGAGCTGAGCAACGCGACGTTGAACCTGGCCAAGAGCGATGAGCCGTTCAAGCTGCCGTCGTGGCCCGATTCGCTGCCGCAGATCGAGATGCCGCTGGCGATCCAGGCCGACGCCATTGCCATCGACGGCTTCCGCATCAGCCAGGCCAACGAGCCGGTGATCGACATCAGTCGCGTGCGTGGTGGCATCGAGATCGCCAATGGCGAGTTCCAGGCACGCAGGCTGGTGGTGGACAGCGACATGGGCAACTTCACCGCCCAGGGTCGCTACATCCCGGCCAAGGACTACGACACCGACGTGACCGTCACTGCCGTGCTGCCGGCACCGCGTGGGCGCACGGCCGCCACGGTGGGCCTGGTCGCCCGCGGAGACCTGTCGCACATGGAAGTGGCCGTAGCCGGGCGCGCGCCGAAGCCACTGCACGCGATGCTGGTGTTCGATGGCCGCACCGACCCGAACTGGAACGCCAGCGTGCGCAGCGACGAGCTGGATCTGGCGCTGCTGTCGCCAGCATTGGCGAGCTCGGCGATCGCGCCGTTGTCGCTGGACTTCACCGCCGCCGGCAAGGGCGGCAATGCCAACCTGCGTGGCAAGGTAAAGCAGGGCGATCAGGAACTGGAACTGGCACCGTCGGTGGTGTCATTGCAGGACCAGGTGCTGAAGGTCTCACCGCTGCTGGTGAAGGGCCTTGGCGGTGAGGCGCGGCTGGAAGGTACCGCCGATTTCAGTCAGGAAGACCAGCAGAAGCTCAACTTCTCGGTGGTCGCGCGTGACCTGACCTGGGTGCCGGCACCGGACCCGAACACCGCCGGCAGCGCACCGGTGCCGGTCACCCTGAAGGAAGCACGCTTCGGCCTGGCCGGTACCCTGAAGGCCTGGGCGGCGATCGGCCGCGCCGATGTCGAACGCGAAAAGCAGAAGGCCCAGCTGCGCTTCGACGTACGCGGCAACGACCAGGCCGCGTCGATCCACCAGTTGCAGGCGCAGACGCCGGGTGGACAGCTGCAGGTGGAAGGCCAGGTGGCGTGGGCACCGCAGCTGGACTGGGATGCCAAGGCCACGCTGAAGGACTTCGACCCTGGCTACTTCGTGCCGGGCTGGAACGGCCGGCTGTCCGGCAACCTGGCTTCGAAGGGACGGCAACTGCCGCCGCCGGCAAACGCACCGCCGGGTACCACCGGCACACTGGAAGCCACGGTCGATCTGCCGTCGCTGAAGGGCGTGCTGCGCCAGCGCAATCTCGATGCGCAGGGAAAGTTCGCGCTGCAGGGCGCGCAGGGCCAGGGCGACCTGAAGCTGTCGCTGGGCAGCAGCCGGGTGACCGCGTCGGGCAAGGTCGGCGACCGCCTCGATATCGATGCGCGTTTCGAACCGCTGCAGCTGAGCGATCTGCTGCCGGGTGCCGATGGTGGCCTGCGTGGCCAGGTACAGGTGAAGGGCCCGCGCGACGCGCCGGACATCACCGCCGACCTGGTCGGCAACAACCTCAACTGGGACGGCTACGGCGCCGAAAGCGTGAGCATCAAGGGCCGCCTGCCGTGGCGCGGCGACAGCGGCACGCTGGCGATCCAGGGCCAGCAGGTCAACGCGGGCATGCTGCTGGAGCGCTTGAACGTGGATGCGCAGGGCAGTGTCTCCAACCTGCGCCTGGCTGCGCAGACCCGCAACGAGATGGGGGCGATCGAGCTGCAGGGCAGCGTGCGCCAGCAGGGCACGCAGTGGCGCGGCGAGCTGGCCTCGCTGCGCATCGCACCGGTGAAGGGTGATGCGTGGTCGCTGCGTGCACCGGCGGCGTTCGCGATCAACGGCAGCACCTACACCCTGTCCGAAGCCTGCCTGGCCGCCGCCAGCAGCGGCGCGCTGTGCGCACAGGCCAACTGGCCGCGCGAAGGCCTGGTGGTGCGCAGTGACGCGCTGCCGCTGGCGCTGGTGCAGCCGTGGCTGCCGCCGCAGTCCGGCCGCCGCATCTATCTGCGCGGCGACGTCAGCCTGGACGCGCAGATCCGCCCGCGTGGCGCGGCCTGGGAAGGCCATGTGGAAGTGCGCTCGAAGGAAGGCGGCGTGCGCCTGGGCGAGAACCGCAACACCGTGGGCGATACCACCCGCGGCGAACTGGTGCGCTATGACCAGTTCTCGCTGAAGCTCGACATGACCCCGTCCAGCATCAAGGGCTACTTGGGCATGGGCTTCCAGGGCAACGGCTTCGTCGACGCGAAGATGCAGACCGGCTGGGAAGCCAGTGCACCACTGAACGGTGAGCTCTATCTGAACATGTCGCGGCTGTACTGGCTGGAGCTGTTCTCGCCGGACATCGTGCGCCCGACCGGCCTGATCGAGGGCCACGTGAGCCTGCGCGGTACGCGCGGGCAGCCGTCGCTGGGTGGCGACGCGCAGCTGAGCAACTTCAAGGGCGAATTCCCCGCGCTGGGCCTGACCTTCGACCAGGGCAAGGGCAGCTTCGTGGCCCAGCCCGACGGTTCAGCCAAGATCACCGCGCAGGCCAACTCCGGCCAGGGCACGCTGTACGTGGACGGTGGCCTGTCGTGGTTCGGTGATGCGCAGCCCTTGCAGCTGAAGATCCACGGCGAGAACGTGCTGCTGTCCAACACCAGCGAACTGCGCATCGTCGCCAACCCCAACCTCGACTTCACCCTGGCCAAGGCAGCGATGGAGCTGCGCGGTACCGTCCACGTGCCCGAGGCCGACATCGACCTGGAGCGCCTGGACCGTGGCACCTCGGTGTCCGAAGACGTGGTCGTGCTGGATCCGGCTGATCCGGAAGAGTCGCGCACCTCGCCGCTGGACATGGACCTGACCGTCAGCCTCGGCGAAAAGGTGAAGATGACCGGGTTCGGCCTGAAGGGCGCGCTGACCGGCAAGATGCAGGTCTGGGCCAAGCCCGGCCGCGAAATGACCGCCAATGGCGGCCTGGAAGTGAGCGGCCGCTACAAGGCGTACGGGCAGGACCTGACCATCACCCGCGGCAACCTCAACTGGAACTACAACGCGGTGTCCGACCCGCGCATCAACATCCGTGCCGAGCGACGGATCGGTGATGTCACCGCCGGCATCGACGTGACCGGGCGTGCCCAGCAACCGCGTGCCGACGTGTGGTCCGATCCTGCGATGTCGCAGTCCGAGGCACTGGCCTATCTGGTTCTGGGACGCAGCCTGACCGGCGCCAGCAGCGACCAGGCGCAGCAGGTCAACGCGGCCTCGGCGGCGCTCTCGGCCGGCAGTGGCCTGCTGGCGTCGCAGCTGGGTGCCAAGCTGGGCCTGGACGATGCCGGCGTGAGCCAGTCGCGCGCGCTGGGCGGCTCGGTGATCGGCGTCGGCAAGTACATCTCGCCCAAGCTGTACGTGGGTTACGGCGTGTCGCTGGTGGGCGCAGGTTCGGTGATCACGCTGAAGTACCTGCTGCGCCGCGGGTTTGATGTGGAAGTGGAGTCGAGCACGGTGGAAAACCGTGGGTCGATCAACTGGCGGCGGGAGAAATAACCCGCCGTGGCATCCCTGTAGAGCCGAGCCATGCTCGGCTTCCGCGCGCAGCGCGGGAAGGTGGGGCGGGCAGAAGAGCAGCCGAGCGTGGGCTCGGCTCTACAGGTACGTGCCCCCAACCATCGGCCGTTGCCCCATCCGGCCCCAGCGGCTATGGTCCCGGGCTGTTCTGTCGTACCGGATTGCCTCATGTCACCACGCAAAGCCCTTCCCACCGCCCTGGCCCTGGGCCTGACCCTCGCCGCCGGTGCTCACGCCGACGAAGGCATGTGGATGCCGACCCAGCTGCCGGAACTGGCCAAGTCGCTGCAGGCCGCAGGCTTCAAGGGCAATCCGGCCGACCTGGCCAACGTCACTGCGCCGCCGCTGAGCGCGGTGGTGCGTGCCGGTGGCGGCACCGGTTCGTTCGTGTCCGCCGACGGCCTGCTGCTGACCAACCACCACGTGGCGATGGGCGTGATCCAGTACAACAGCTCGCCCGAGCACGACCTGATCAACGGTGGCTTCATCGCCAAGGACCGTGCCGACGAGCGTCCGGCCAACCCGGACTTCCGCGTGCTGGTCACCGTCGGCTTCGACAAGGTGACCGACCAGGTGCTGGCGCAGGCGCGTGGCAAGACCGGTCGCGCCTATTTCGATGCGGTGGATGCGGCCAGCAAGCAGATCGTGGCCGAGTGCGAGAAGGACGGCAGCGTGCGCTGCTCGGTTGCCAACATGTACTACGGCACCGATTTCTATCGCATCGCCCAGCTGGAACTGAGCGACGTGCGCCTGGTGTACGCGCCGCCGCGCGCGATCGGCAACTACGGCGACGAGATCGACAACTTCATGTGGCCGCGCCACACCGGCGACTTCACCCTGCTGCGCGCCTATGTCGGCAAGGACGGCAAGCCGGCCGCCTACAGCAAGGACAACGTGCCCTACCAGGCACCGGCGCACCTGCAGATGTCGGTGGAAGGCCCGAAGGAAGGCGATTACGCGATGCTGGCCGGCTACCCGGGCATCACCTATCGCCACCGCACCGCGGCCGAATTCGCCGGCCAGATCGATGCCGTGCTGCCGCGCCGCGTGTCGGTGTTCCAGCAGATGATCGACACCATCGAGGCCGCCACCGCCAAGGACGCGCAGGCGCGTACCCGCTATGCCTCGCAGCTGCAGTCGCTGAAGAACAACCGCAAGCGCGCCGCTGGCGAACTGGAAGGCCTGCTGCGCAGCGACGCCAAGGCCCAGCGTGCCGCCGACGAGACCGCGATGCTGGCCGCGACCGACCGCAAGTACCAGGGCGACATCAAGGCGTTGCTGGCCAACCTGTCGCAGGGCGCGGCGGTGGGCGAGCGTGACCTGCTGCTGGACCAGATCGCCGCGCAGAGCCAGCTGCTGCGCTCTGCGCTGCTGCTGGAGCGCCTGCGCATCGAATCGGCCAAGCCTGACGCGCAGCGCGAGAGCGGTTACCAGCAGCGCGACCAGGCGATGATCGAAGGCGTGCTCAAGCAGGTCCAGCGCCGCTACGCGCCGGAGGTCGAGAAGGCCCTGCTGACCACCCTGCTGACCCGCTACCAGCAGCTGCCGGACGCGCAGCGCGTGGCCGAGTTCGACGCGGCCTTCGGCCGCACCCCGCAGCAGCTGGCCACGGCGCTGGACACCCTGTACGCCGGAACCCAGCTGGGCGATGAGGCGCAGCGCCTGTCGCGCTTTGCCGCCGCACGCGAAGGCAAGGCCCTGGCCGCCGATCCGCTGATCGCCGTGGCCGGCCCGCTGGTGGCCGCGCAGCTGCGCATCGAAAACGAGAGCAAGACCCGCGAAGGCGAGCAGCTGCGCCTGCGCCCGGCGTACATGCAGGCGCTGTTCGCCTGGCGTGCCAAGCAGGGCCGCGCCGTGTACCCGGATGCCAACCGCACCCTGCGCATCAGTTACGGCAGGGTCGAGGCACTGCACCCGCGCGATGGCGTGACCTACTCGCCGGTGACCACCGTGGCCGGCATCGTCGAGAAGAACACCAACGCCTATCCGTTCGACGCACCCAAGCCGCTGCTGGCCGCGATCGCCAAGGGTGACTTCGGCAGCACCGCCGACCCGGCGCTGAAGACCCAGACGGTCAACTTCCTGACCAACCTGGACACCACCGGCGGCAACTCCGGCTCGCCGGTGCTCAACGCCAAGGGCGAACTGATCGGCCTGAACTTCGACAGCAACTGGGAATCGGTCAGCGCCAGCTGGTGGTTCGACCCGCGCTACAAGCGCGCCGTGCACGTGGACATGCGCTACCTGCGCTGGCTGCTGGCCAAGGTCTACCCGGCACCCGAGCTGCTGAAGGAAATGGGCGTGCCGGCCCAGTAAACCGGTACCTGGCAGGCGCCCACCGCTTCCTGGTGGGTGCCCATTGATTCCCGGTAGGTGCCCACTGTCAGTGGGCACGGATGTCCCCGTCACGACCAACGGTCGTGACCCACCAGACGGACCAACGGTCGTGACCCACCGCCATGACCTACCCGCACGACCAGCGGTCGTGATCTACTGACCCCTGTCCTGACGGAAACGCGCGCGTGGTCTCCAGCTGGATCCTGCTGCTGGTCTCGGTTGCCTATGCTGCGCTGCTGTTCGGCGTGGCGTGGTGGGGCGACCGTCGGCCGATGTATCCCGACCGGCCGTGGCTGCGGCCGGTGGTCTACAGCCTGGCACTGGCCGTGTACTGCTCGTCGTGGACCTTCTACGGCGCGGTCGGCACCGCTGTGCGCAATGGCGTGGGCTATCTGCCGATCTACATCGGCCCGTTGCTGCTGCTGCTGTTCGGCTGGCGCATCATCGAGCGCCTGGCGCTGATCGCGCGCAGCCAGAACGTGGTCTCCATTGCTGATTTCATCTCCTCGCGCTTCGGCCGCTCGCGGCGGCTGGCGGCGCTGGTGGCGATCATCGCGCTGATCGGCATCATTCCGTACCTGGCCCTGCAGTACAAAGCGGTGGCGATGAGCCTGCAGGTCCTGACCGGCAACACCGGCCCGACCGGCTTCTTCACCGATCCCGCGCTGTACGTGGCGCTGCTGATGGCGTTGTTCGCCACCCTGTTCGGTACCCGCCAGGTCGATGCCACCGAGCACCACCACGGCATGATGCTGGCGATCGCCTTCGAATCGGTGATCAAGCTGCTGGCGATGCTGGCCGTGGGCGTGTTCGCCTACCTCTGGCTGAGCAACCGCACCGACGCGGTGGTCGAGTCAGTGCATACGCTGTTCACCGGCCTGCCGCCGGTGGGCTTCATCTCGCAGACCCTGCTCAGTTTCCTCGCCATCATCTGCCTGCCGCGCCAGTTCCACGTGGCCGTGGTCGAGTGCGGCGATGTGCGCGACGTGCGCCGCGCGCGCTGGATGTTCGGCGGCTACCTGGTGCTGATCTCGGGCATGGTGCTGCCGATCGCCACCGCCGGCGTGACCCTGTTCGGCACCGGCGGCAGCGTCGCCGACGACTCGATGGTGCTGGCCCTGCCGCTGGCCGAGGGCCGCAACGCACTGGCGCTGATCGCGTACGTGGGCGGCTTTTCGGCGGCCACCGGCATGGTCATCGTGTCGTCCATCGCGCTGGCCACCATGGTCAGCAATGACCTGGTGATGCCGGTGCTGCTGCGTCGCAGCGGCGACCACCAGGAGGCGGCCGACGTTGCCTCGCGCGTGCTGTGGATCCGCCGCCTGGCGATCCTGCTGCTGGCGCTGATGGCCTACAGCTACTACCGCACCAGCAGCAACGACAGCACGCTGGCCTCGTACGGCCTGATGGCGTTCGCGGCGGTAGCGCAGTTCGCGCCCGGCCTGATCGGCGGCCTGTACTGGCGTGGCGCCAGCCGTCGCGGCGTCGAGATGGGCATGCTGCTCGGCTTCGCGACCTGGCTGTACACGCTGCTGCTGCCGGCGATGACCATGGCCGGCTGGGTTGATGCCGCCTGGGTGCAGCACGGTCCGTTCGGCATCGAGTGGCTGCGTCCGCAGCAGCTGTTCGGCATGACCGGCTGGGATCCGCTGACCCACGGCACGTTCTGGTCGCTGCTGGTCAACGCGGCGACGATGATGCTGGTGTCCGCGCGCTGGCGCCCCGGTGTGGACGAGCGGCTGCGCGCCGCGCCGTTCCTCGACCCCTACGCCGAGCGCCCGTCGGTGGCCGGCGGCTGGCCCGGCCACGTGCATGTGGGCGACCTGCTGGCACTGGCCTCGCGCGTGGTCGGAGAGCGCCACGCGCGGCGTTCGTTTTTCGAGCAGGCACAGTCGCTGGGGCGCGAGCTTCAGTCCTCGGCGCCTGCGGACCGCCCCTGGGTACAGTTCACCGAACGGCTGCTGGCCGCCTCGATTGGTGCGGCATCGGCGCGCCTGCTGCTCACCAGCCTGCTGCGTGGCTCGGGCATGGACCTGGGTGAAGTGGTGGCGGTACTGGACGAAGCCGGGCAGGAACTGCGCTTCAACCGCGAGATCCTGTCGACCACGCTGGAGAACATCAGCGCCGGGGTCAGCGTGGTCGATCCGGACATGCGCCTGACCGCGTGGAACCGCCGCTACCAGGACATGTTCGGTTACCCCGACGGCATGCTCTACGTGGGCCGCCCGGTGGCCGACCTGATCCGATACAACGCCGAGCGCGGCGAGCTGGGCGAGGGCGATATCGAAGTACAGATCAACCGCCGCATCGGCTACATGCGCGCCGGTTCGCCGCACGTGTTCGAGCGCACCCGCAGCGACGGCAAGGTGATCGAGATGCGCGGCCAGGCGCTGCCCGGCGGCGGCTACGTGACCAGCTACAACGACATCACCGACTACAAGCACGCCGAAAAGGCGCTGCTTGAAGCCAACGAGACGCTGGAACAGCGCGTGGCCGAGCGCTCGCATGAGGCCGAGGTCGCACAGCAGTCGAAGACGCGCTTCCTGGCGGCGATCAGCCACGACGTGCTGCAGCCGCTGAACGCCGCGCGCCTGTTCGCTTCGGCGTTGCGTGACAGCGACCACGTGAGCGATGAGCAGAAGCACCTGGCCGAACGCGTGGATGCGTCCCTGCGCGCGGCCGAAGAACTGCTGGATGGCCTGCTGGACGTGTCGCGGCTGGATGCCGGTGGCCTGCACCCGGTGATCGGCGAGTTCGACGTGAGTGCGTTGATGCGCGAACTGGCGGCGCAGTACACGCCGGTCGCCGCCGGTCGTGGCCTGCGCCTGGACCTGTTCGCGCGCCCGGCGTGGGTGCGCAGTGATCGCCGCCTGCTGCGCCGCGTGCTGCAGAATTTCCTGGCCAACGCGTTGCGCTACACCCGCCAGGGGCGCATCGTGCTGGCGGTGCGCCAGCGTGGCGACGAAGTGGAGCTGCAGGTATGGGATACCGGCCCGGGCATTCCCGAACACCATATGCGGCAGATCTTCGACGAGTTCCACCGCTACCAGCAGCCGTTCGACTGGGGAGAGCAGGGTCTGGGCCTGGGCCTGTCGATATGCCAGCGTATCTCGCGCCTGCTCGATCATCGGTTGAACGCACGCAGCCGGGTCGGCAAGGGTTCGATGTTCTCGATCATCCTGCCACGGGTTGCGCCCTTGCCCGGCTACACCGAGCCTGCCAAGGCGACCCAGGCCGTGGCCACACCGGTGCGCAGCGATTCGCTGGCGGGCCTACGGGTGCTGTGCGTGGACAACGACGAGGAAATCCTCGACGGCATGCGCGCGCTGCTCGGCCGCTGGCAGGTGCAGGTGATCACTGCCGCCACCGTCGACCAGGCGCTGGAGAAGATCGCCGAGCGCCCGCAGGTGATGCTGGTGGACTACCACCTGCACGACCGCATGGATGGCCTGGATGCGCTGGTGGCACTTCGCGAGGCTGCGGGCTACCCGTTGCCCGGCGCGCTGCTGACCGCCGATGGTCGCGACGAGTTGAAGCGGATGGCGCGCGAACGCGGCTACCGCGTGCTGACCAAGCCGATCAAGCCGGCCTCGCTGCGCGCCTTCCTGGGCGCGCTGCGCGATGCCGGCAATAGCGACGCCTGATTGGCAACTGTAGAGCCGAGCCTATGCTCGGCTTCCGCGCGCTGCACGGCGCCGATATAGCCATCGCTATACAAACCAGCCCTGCCTGCGCGTTTCGCTGGAAATGCGCCACGCGCGAATCGCGATGCTAAGCTTCGCGTCCCCTTGGGGAGTAGCCGGATTCCTTCGCAGGAATCGTCCACGTCAACATACTCGGCCAGTGCGCCGTGGCGTGGACAACCATGATGGTTGGCGAGACCAGCGGCCCGCGCGCGCAACGTCAGGTTGGGCGCGAGCGCAGGCCGTGCGTCCGTCCTAGCCCGACCTCAGCCGCTGTCCATGTCCCCCATTTCGATCCTCCTGATCGGCTTTGCCATGTCCACCGATGCCTTCGCTGCGGCGATCGGCAAGGGTGCGGCCATGCGCAAGCCGGTGTTCCGCGATGCGCTGCGCGCCGGCATCATCTTCGGTGTCATCGAGGCGATCACGCCCATCATCGGCTGGCTGCTCGGCCGTGCTGCCCTGCAGTACGTGGAAGCCTTCGACCACTGGATCGCCTTCGGCCTGCTCGGCGCGCTGGGCATCCACATGATCTACAACGGCCTGCGCCCGGACAGTGGCGAAGATGATGAAGACCCTGCGCAGCACCACGGCTTCTGGAAGCTGGCGCTGACCGGTTTCGCCACCAGCATCGACGCGATGGCCGTGGGCATCGGCCTGGCCTTCATGGACGTGCATATCGGCGTGATGGCGGCGGTCATCGGTCTGTGCACGCTGACCATGGTCACCGTCGGCATCATGCTCGGCCGCGTGCTGGGCAGCATGGTCGGCAAGCGTGCCGAGATCATCGGCGGCGTGATCCTGATGATCATCGGCGCGACGATCCTGTACGAACACCTGCACGGTGTGGGGTAAGCAGGGAAATCTGTAGAGCCGAGCCCACGCTCGGCTGCTTTGCATGGCAGCCGAGCATGGGCTCGGCTCTACATCAGGTTTTTGGCTGACAAGCATTGCGGTGTTGCACTGATGGAGATGCTGTCACGCGTGCCATAGCGTCTTCGCATGGCCAGTCCCGCACTCCGTTATGGTCGTTGGTCGCATACCGGCAATGTCTATGCCCTTACGACGGTGACGCATGCGCGTCGTCCCTGGTTCAGTGACAAGGGCAACGTCGATCTGCTGATCGAAGCGCTGCGCACAGTCGAGCAAACCGGTCGTACCTTCTCCCTGGCCTGGGTGATCATGCCGGACCACCTGCATTGGTTGATCGAGCTGCGTACGGGCACGCTGGCCGGCTGCATGCAGATCCTGAAGTCCCGGAGTGGAAGATCCATCGCCAGGCGCGTTGATGCGAGCGCGCCGATCTGGCAGCCGGGATACTACGATCATGCGCTGCGCGGCGATGAGTGCCTGCGCACGCAGGCGATGTACATCGCGGCCAATCCCGTGCGTGCTGGACTGGCCACGCGCATCGGGGAATACCCCTATGTGTGGAGTCGATGGTTGCTTGAGGAGTGATTGGTATTGAGGCAAAGAGCAGCCGAGCGTGGGCTCGGCTCTACAGGGGCATCATGACGTCTGTAGAGCCGAGCCCATGCTCGGCTCCGCAGTCCGTCACCTTCAGTCTTCTTCCGGCGGCAGTACGATGGCGTCGTCGTCGATGGCCAGCTTGCCGGCCATCAGCACGGCCTGGGTGCGGTTGGTTACGCCCAGCTTGCGCAGGATGGCGGTGACGTGGGCCTTGATCGTTGCTTCGGAGACGTTGAGGTCGTAGGCGATCTGCTTGTTCAAGCGGCCGGCGCCGAGCATCTGCAGGACGCGGAACTGCTGCGGGGTCAGCTCGCGCAGGCGCTGGCCGACTTCGCGTTCTTCGCTGCCGGTAGGCGGCACGTTGTGCGCTTCCGGCGGTGCCCAGGTCTCGCCATCGAGGATGGCGCCCAGCGCATGGCCGATGGTGTCCGAATCCGCAGACTTCGGAATGAAGCCCAGCGCACCGTGGTCGAGCGCGCGGCGCATCACCGTGGCTTCTTCGCGTGCGGACACCACCACCACCGGCAGGTGCGGGTGCAGCGAGCGCATGTGCACCAGCGCGTTGAAACCCTGCGCACCGGGCATATTGAGGTCCATCAGGACCAGGTCGGCGTCGTTGTGCTGGTCGGCCAGCGCGTACAGCGCTTCCACGCTGTCGGCCTCGAACAGCTGCACGCCGGGGATGACCCGCTGCACGGCCCCACGCAGGGCCTCGCGGAACAGCGGGTGGTCATCGGCAATCAGGAGGGTGGTCATGGGTCGAGCTTATCGATCAGGAAAAAGAGCGACGTGATGGCAGGTGCAGGACGGGTCGGACACGGCCGGGTCCCTCCTCCCGGCCACGTCCCTTGCGCGTTCTGCGCCCGCAGTCACGCCATCAGCGCACCTTGCGCTCGTCCACCAGCGATGCCACCACCGACGGATCGGCCAGGGTCGAGGTGTCGCCGAGCTGGTCCGGCGCGTTTTCGGCAATCTTGCGCAGGATGCGGCGCATGATCTTGCCCGAGCGGGTCTTCGGCAGGCCCGGTGCCCACTGCAGGTGGTCCGGCGTGGCGATCGGCCCGATCTCCTTGCGCACCCAGGCGATCAGCTCCTTGTGCAGTTCATCGCTCGGGGCCTCTTCGGCCACCAGGGTGACGTAGGCGTAGATGCCCTGGCCCTTGACGTCGTGCGGGAAGCCCACGACCGCCGCTTCGGCCACCTTCGGATGCGAGACCAGCGCGCTTTCCACTTCGGCGGTGCCGATGCGATGGCCGGACACATTGATCACGTCGTCGACGCGGCCGGTGATCCAGTAATAGCCGTCTTCGTCGCGGCGGCAACCGTCACCGGTGAAGTAGCTGCCCGGGTAGGTGCGGAAATACGTATCGATGAAACGCTGGTGGTCGCCGTACACCGTGCGCATCTGGCCCGGCCAGGAATCACGGATGATCAGGTTGCCCTCGGTTGGGCCGTCCTGGATCTCGCCATCGGCATTGACCAGCGCCGGCTGCACGCCGAAGAAGGGCAGGGTGGCCGAACCCGGCTTGAGGTCCATCGCACCGGCCAGCGGCGAGATCAGGATGCCGCCGGTCTCGGTCTGCCACCAGGTATCGACGATCGGGCAGCGGCTGTCGCCGACCACCTCGTAGTACCAGCGCCAGGCTTCCGGATTGATCGGCTCGCCGACGCTGCCGAGCAGGCGCAGCGACGCGCGCGAGGTCTTCTTCACCGGCTCCTCGCCTTCGCGCATCAGCGCACGAATCGCGGTCGGGGCGGTGTAGAAAATGCTCACCTTGTGCTTGTCGATCACGTTCCAGAAGCGCGAGGTGTCCGGATAGTTCGGCACGCCTTCGAACATCAGCGAGGTCGCACCGTTGGCCAGTGGCCCGTACACGATGTAGCTGTGGCCGGTAACCCAGCCGACGTCGGCGGTGCACCAGTAGATGTCGTCCTCGCGCAGGTCGAACACCGCTTCATGGGTGTAGGCCGCGTACAGCAGGTAACCGCCGGTGGTGTGCAGCACACCCTTCGGCTTGCCGGTGGAACCGGAGGTGTAGAGGATGAACAACGGGTCTTCCGCGTTCATGCGTTCCGGTTCGCAGGTGGACGGCTGGCTGTCCACCACGTCGTGGAACCAGCGGTCGCGCGGGGCCTGCATGTCCACCGCGCCGCCGGTGTGGCGCACCACCAGCACGGTTTCAACCGTGTTCGTGCCCGGCAGCTTCAGCGCGGCATCGACGTTGGCCTTCAGCGGAATCTTTCGACCACCACGCAGGCCCTCGTCGGCGGTGATGATCAGCTTGCTCTGGCAGTCGCTGACGCGGTCGGCGATCGAGTTCGGTGCGAAGCCACCGAACACCACCGAGTGGATCGCACCGATGCGCGCGCAGGCCAGCATGGCCACCGCGGCGTCGACGATCATCGGCAGGTAAATGGTGACCCGGTCGCCCTTCTTGACGCCGAGGTTGCGCAGCGCGTTGCCGAGGCGGCAGGTGCGCTCGTACAGCTCGCGATACGTGACGTGCTGGGCCGGCGCATCCGGGCCGTCCGGCTCGAACAGCAGGGCGGTCTTGTCGCCGCGCGTTTCCAGCTGGCGATCCAAGCAGTTCACGCTGGCATTGAGCTCGCCATCCTCGAACCACTTGATGCGGAAGTCGGACAGGTCATAGCTGACGTTCTTGATCTTCGTCGGCTTGCGCATCCATTGCAGGCGCTCGGCGGCCTTGCCCCAGAATCCATCCGGATCGGCCACCGACGCCTGGTACTGCTGTTCATAGGTCTTCTTGTCGATGCGTGCCTTGGCGGCGAACTGCGGATCGACGGGGTAGATATCAGCCATGGCACCCTCACTTGCACGTTGACTTTGTATGTGCGGTCGCAGCATTGCAACGACCGATCCCCCTCAGTTTGCCCCATCCACCCCCGGCCGCGTCACCACCCTGGTTAGACCATGGTCGAAAGTGAGCGCCTTGCAGGCCCGGGTTCGACCAATGGCGAATAGCCGCTATACATAATCGCCCCGCAGTCTCGGCTCGACCGTGCCCCACGCGCGGCATCACCTTGCCACTTGGGAGAGAGGGCAACATGAGCCACCGTACGTTGAAAGCCGTGCGCACACCTTTGGCGGCCTGCCTGCTGGTCGCCCTGGTCGCACCGGGCATGGCGTTCGCAGAGACCGCCAAAGAGAAGGCACTGGAAGCACGCGTTGCCGAACTGGAACGCCAGGTCCAGCTGCTGCTGTCTTCGCAGCAACAACAACAGACCCAGATCAGCCAGACCCAGCAGGCCGTGACCGAAGTGCGCACGGTGCAGGCCGAGCAGAAGCCGGTCGCACAGGTGCCGGCCGGCAAGCAGCCGATCCAGGTCACCACCCTCACCCCGGGCGCCGCGCCGGGCACCACGGTCAAGATCGGCGGCTTCATCAAGGCCGACTTCCTGGCCACCCAGACCAGCGATGGCCAGCTGGCCGACGACGCGACCGGCCGTTCGCTGTACCTGCCGGGCCAGACCCCGGTCGAAGGCGCTGGCGGCAGCGGCAAGCGCTCGGGCACCGATTTCAACGCCCATGCCAAGTTCTCGCGCTTCAACCTGGGCATCGACAACGTCAGCGAATCGGGCAACAAGGCCGGTGCGTTCTTCGAGATGGACTTCTTCGGCAACTCGCTGGGCAACCAGACTGCCACCAATACCTACGGCGTGACCCTGCGCCACGCCTACATGTACTGGAACAACTGGCTGGCCGGCCAGACCTGGTCCAACTTCATGGACGCGGCCGCACTGCCGGAAGCGGTCGACTTCGTCGGCCCCACCGACGGCGTGATCTTCGTGCGCCAGGCCCAGGTGCGCTACACCCAGGGCGGCTTCAGCGTCGCGCTGGAAAACCCGGAAACCTCCACCCTCACCGGCACCCGCAACCCGGTCACCGGCGCCTGGACCAACGCCAGCGCCAACTCCGACCGTGGCAGCCTGCCCGACCTGACCCTGCGCTATGGCTGGAAGGGCGACTGGGGCACCTTCGGCGTCGGCGGCATCGTCCGTCAGCTGAAGGTCGACAACCAGGCCACCGGCGCGAAGGCCGACAAGGTGGCCGGCGGCCTGACCCTGGGCGGCAAGTGGGTGATGGGTGACAGCGATTCGCTGCACTACCAGCTGACCGGCGGCGAAGGCATCGCCCGCTACATCGGCCTGGGCATCACCGCCGACAGTGCCTACGACGTGGCCCGCGACGAGCTCAACCCGACCGGCGTGCTGGCCGGCTACGTCGGCTGGCGGCATGCGTTCTCGCCGAAGCTGCGCACCAACCTGATCTACGCGCGCAGCGACTACGACAACGACAGCATCCTCGGCCCGCTGGTGACCAAGAGCGTGCAGAGCGTCCGCGGCAACATCTTCTATTCACCGCTACCCAAGGTCGATATCGGCGCCGAGCTGATGTATGGCCGTCGCGAAGTGGAGAACGGCAACAAGGGTGACATCACCCGGTTGCAGTTCACCACGAAGTACAGCTTCTGAGAGCGTGCCGGCCAGCGGCCGGCACCTACCGAGATGGGGTGCCGGCCAAGGTCGGCATCTACCCAATTGAGTGCCGACCAACGGTCGGCACCCACCAACAACGATTGCTTCGGAGGGGAAGCGTCCCATGTCCAGTACACCCAGCACCGCACATAAAGCGGGCACCCTGACCAAGGGCCACAAGAAGGTCATCTTCGCATCGAGCCTCGGCACGGTCTTCGAGTGGTATGACTTCTTCCTGTACGGCTCGCTCGCGGCCATCATCGCCAAGCAGTTCTTCAGTGGCGTCAATGAAACCACGGGCATGATCTTCGCCCTGCTGGCGTTCGCCGCCGGCTTCTTCGTGCGTCCGTTCGGCGCGGCCTTCTTCGGCAGCCTCGGCGACCGCATCGGCCGCAAGTACACCTTCCTGGTCACCATCCTGATCATGGGCATCTCGACCTTCCTGGTCGGCGTGCTGCCCAACTACGCCTCGATCGGTTTCGCCGCACCGGTGATCCTGATCATCCTGCGCCTGGCCCAGGGTCTGGCGATGGGCGGCGAGTACGGCGGTGCCGCCACCTACGTGGCCGAGCACGCGCCGGACGACAAGCGCGGTCTGTACACCAGCTTCATCCAGTGCACCGCCACGCTGGGCCTGTTCCTGTCGCTGCTGATCATCCTGGCCTGCCGCATGACGCTGGGCAACGAGGCGTTCGAGGCCTGGGGCTGGCGCATCCCGTTCCTGGTGTCGATCCTGCTGCTGGGCATTTCGGTATGGATCCGCCTGCAGCTGAGCGAATCGCCGCTGTTCCAGCAGATGAAGGCTGAAGGCAAGGGCTCCAAGACCCCGTTCCGCGACAGCCTGAAGGGCGGCAACCTGAAGCTGATGTTGCTGGTCCTGCTCGGTGCAGCGGCTGGCCAGGCCGTGGTCTGGTACGGCGGACAGTTCTACGCGCTGTTCTTCCTCAGCAGCATGCTGAAGGTCGATGCCACCACCTCCTACCTGCTGATCGCCGCAGCGCTGGCACTGGGCACGCCGTTCTTCATCTTCTTCGGCTGGCTGTCCGACCGCATCGGCCGCAAGAAGATCATCCTGGCCGGCTGCCTGCTGGCGGCCATCACCTACATCCCGATCTTCAAGGGCCTGACCCACTTCGCCAACCCGGCCATCGAAGAAGCGCGCAGCAGCTCCCCGGCACTGGTCGTCGCCGATCCGGCCACCTGCTCGTTCCAGTTCGATCCGGTGGGCCTGCGCAAGTTCACCAGCTCCTGCGACGTGGCGACCGCCGCGTTGACCAAGGCCGGTGTGCCGTACGACGTGCAGCCCGCCGCCGCCGGTTCGCTGGCGATGGTGAACGTGGGCAGTGCCAGCGTCACCTCGTATGAGGCCGCCGGCCTGACCAAGGAAGAAGGCAAGGCCAAGGCCGATGCGTTCGGCGCGGAACTGAAGACCGCCCTGACCTCTGCCGGCTACCCGGCCAAGGCCGATGGTGCGCGCATCAACATTGCCGGCACCATCTTCATGCTGTGGCTGCTGGTGCTGTACGTGACCATGGTCTACGGCCCGATCGCCGCCTACCTGGTGGAACTGTTCCCGACCCGCATCCGCTACACCTCGATGTCGCTGCCGTACCACATCGGCAACGGCTGGTTCGGTGGCTTCCTGCCGGCGATCTCGTTCGCGCTGGTGGCCGGTACCGGCAACCTGTACTACGGCCTGTGGTACCCGATTGCGATCGCACTGATGTCGGTGGTGATCGGCGGCCTGTTCCTGCGCGAAACCAAGAACGTGGATATCACCAAGTAACCGGTGGGGTCCATGCAGTAAAGGAAAGGCCGCGGTGCAGACCGCGGCCTTTCTGTTTGTGGGGGCCGGACCGCCTGACGGGAGGGTAGAGTCGACCGTTGGTCGACTATCGCGCACAGCGCGGGGTTCTTGGGCTTCGCACCAACGGCAGTCGACTGACATTCGACTCTACCGGCCATACAGCGCCTCTCTCTGCAAAGGCGTGACTTCAAACGTCCCTGCATCTATCAGCTTCCCGTAGTGGTCCCTGTTGCCTGGGCCTGGTGGGTCGCAGCGAAGCAGATTGTCGAGGGAACCATCGGGTGCATCCGAGGGACTCAGGCGACCTGAGGCATAGTCCTCCGCGGTGGGGTGCACCTCAGAAGGGTGCAGGTCAGGAAGGGCGGGAGATACCCAGGCTCCAACGTCATTGAACTGCCCTCCACAGAATTGCCCGGTCTGACGCGCGAACAGGCAGCCGCTTCGTGTGTCGATGAAACCGCAATATGGCCTTTCATGCAGAGAACGGCGTCCATCCGTCAAGCCAACCTCCCCAGATTCCACGTCAGTGACAAGCACATACCGACCGTCAGGGGACGTCGCCGGATCGGGGTCGTACTCGAACAGAGAGTACGAGCGTTTGCCCAACGCTATGCGGCGCACCAGCTTGCCCTGCTTCATCACCGACAGGTTCCGGTAGCGACCATTCTCCTCGCCGTCGTATCGCAGTGTGATGTTGCTGCGAGCGTGCACCCATCTCCCGCTGCCAGACTTCGCATCCTCTGTTGAAGCCAGCGTTGCAAGCACAGTGAAGATCAAGCTCAACAAATTCATTCTCCAGGAGACCGTCATCTTGACGGGAGCATGCGATTGGCATCAGGGGCTGGTGGTGGTGACTTCCGGGCATTCACCTTCCTCCGCCAGCTGCCGCCTCGAGAACTCCTTGACGCACAACAAGCGCTGTTCACTCTCATCGCCTGCCTGCCCGATCTGCATGCGCAACTGGTCGGCTCCTGGGCAGCGCGCAGCGCGAGCGACAAGGAGGTTGCACACAGGAACAAACGGGAAGTGCACGTCGGGGCGTGGAATGCTCAGCCTCTCGTCCCAAGCCTCGAACGGAAAGAGCACATGTAGCAACCCATCTACCGCCTCATCCTCGCCTGGTCGCATGAGGGCAGCATCCGGTGCATCCCTGAGCAACGCCGCATAGGCATCCAGGAAGCGACGGCCGTACCGATCATGCTCCGCCGGTGTGCTCGCCTGCCGCAAGGTGGTGTAGTACGGGAAGAGGCTGTCTACATCGGGTCCGTTGCAGGTCATGCCGGACGAACGTGAGCTGTCTTTGACGGGGGGCTGTAGATAGCAGGTCGTACGTTCGAGTCTCTCTGCAAGTATCTCGAGCACCCTGCCAATACTGGCACCAGGTGTGGCATCGCCCTCGAGCTCGCCGACGACGGCAGCCAGGCTGTCGCCCACCAATGGGATGTGTTCGTGCTCGGCGTTCAGGCCGATTGCCGCGACATCCATGGACTGCTCGCTGGCATCGGAAGCTCCGGCCAGGAGAAGACATCCGGTCAGAAATGCAAATACGCGTCGCATCTACGCATGTTATTGGAGGTGGGATACTACCTTCAGCGCGCTGACGTCGTGCGGCAATGAAACAAGTACGAATCTACATATCAGCCCAGTATTTGATCGTACCGGTGCGGGATGACGTATCCAGCCACACGGAAGACGGGGACTTCTAGCAAGAACTGCCAACGTCTGACGCAAATGGCCCGAACTCCCTTTGTTCATCCGTACGCCCCATAGCATGTGTGATTCATCGAATCGGATCGGGGAATGCGCAGGGTACTTCTGGCAGCGATCATCACTGTCTCAGCGTCAGCGGCTGGCGCAGAAACGCATGTAGCTGCCGACGATGCGACACGGCAGGGAAGCCTGCGAGTCGAGGAAAGATCGCCCGTGATCAAACAGCTATGCAAGACAGAGACAGTCTGGCTGTCCTGGAACAACGCCGTACCAAACGCAACACTGGTGACCTGCGATTGCAGCTGCACATCGCATGACAACTCAGGATGGCTTGTCGAGGCACAACCGGAAGACGACACCTATCGGGTACATCGAGTCTCTCTCGGCAAGGTTTTCAGTCCCACGGAGTTCCGTCGGGCTGGTGCGCGGATTCAGGACATCGTCTCGTCGCATCCGTGGTGCTCAGGCGCCAAACCGAGCATGCCGACGAATGCCGTGTTTGCGACGTTGGTGAAGCAGCCCACGGAATCGGGCGATGAGCCTTACTGCTTTACGCCCCACTTCTTCGTAGGTGATCGGAATGTCCCCCTGAAGAGGATTCCAATGTCGGGCGAACAGTTCTCCGACGCGTCCGCAGCAGGATCAGCACTGATCGCGCGGGAGGTCGAGTTCTTGCGTGATTGGCGGCTGGAGTTTGCGCCCGAGTAGCGCATTCGTTCCCTCGGACAAATTATGAGGGCTATACATTCTGGAGTTTCAGTGATGTTTGTTTTGAAGCGCGTGGCACTGGCATTTCTTGCTGGCCCACCTCTGCTCTTGTCGGCCTACGCGGTGAATGCCAGCGCGATCTATGGCGTCAACCACACCCATTGGGCGATCAACCGATTCAGTGTCGATGGCCGTTCGGCCGTTGACAGCATTGGCCCGAATCAAGGCGGCGGTGGAGGCTGCTGTTACACGGTTCCAGATCAGTGGCGGCCAGGGGTGATGGTACGAGTCGATTGGGAAACCGGGGTAGGAGGCTCAAAAGGATTTCCTGGATTTGCAGATGAGTCGAAATACGACGCCTGGCTGCAACAAATCGAGGCACAAAAGCGTTACCACAGCAAAATCGTCACCGTCCCGGATTACACCAACCAGAATGTCTGCGGCATCACTGTACATTTCCTGCCCTGCGATGAGATTCAGGTCACCACTTCCTGTTACGCCTACGGCAGCCCCGAATACCCGATCAAGATTCCGCTTGAGTTGCCAGAACCGCAGTCTTGCCCGGCACAACCTACCGACCAGCAGAAGACGTAGTGATGGACGGGTTTGCATGAGGGGGTGAACGCATGCAAGGCGGTCGGGAGGGGGCCGAATGAGACCCCGTGCCACGGCGTGAAGGTTGGCATGCGAGCCGGGCACGGGTCGACCCTACAATCGGCCCATGACCACCATCACCCCGGCCGAGCTCCCCGCCATCCTGCACACCCTGCGCAGCGCCTGGCAGTCGCAGCGCCCCACGCTCGACCAGCGTGAGGCCGACCTGCGCCGCCTGCGCGAGGGGCTGAAGCCACGCCTGGACGAAATGGCGCAGGCCATCGCCGAGGACTTCGGGCATCGCGCCCACGTTGAATCGAAGCTGGCCGATGGCATGAGCGTGCTGTCGGCCATCGACCACCTGCGCCGCCACCTGCGGCGCTGGTCGAAGCCGCAGCGGGCATCGGCGGGATGGAAGTTGTGGCCAGCGCGCGCGCAGCTGCGGCCGACGCCACTGGGCGTGGTCGGGGTGATCTCGCCCTGGAACTACCCGGTCACGCTGGCATTGGTGCCTTTGGCCACCGCCATCGCTGCGGGTAACCATGTGCTGCTGAAGCCTTCGGAACACACGCCGCGCACCAGTGCGTTCCTGGCCGATCTGCTGGCCAGCGTGTTCCCGCCCGATCGGGTGGCGGTGGTGCAGGGCGGGGCGGAGGTGGCCGCAGCGGTGTCGTCGCTGCCGTTGGACCATCTGCTGTTCACCGGCTCGACGGCCGTCGGCCGCAAGGTGATGGCCGCCGCCGCCGAACATCTGGTACCGGTCACGCTGGAACTGGGCGGCAAGTCGCCGGCGATCGTTTGCAGCGACTTTCCACTTGAAAAAGCCGCTGCGCGGCTGGCCACCGGCAAGTGGTTCAACGCCGGCCAGACCTGCATCGCGCCGGATTACGTGCTGATCGATACCGCGCGCCAGCGCGAGTTCGTGCAGGCGCTGCAGCAGCAGGTGCGCGAACGCTACGGCGACTTCAGCGATGCCGACGACTACACGCGGATCATCAACGACGGCCAGTACCGTCGCCTGCAGGGCTATCTGGCACAGGCGCGGCAACGCGGCGTGCCGGTGATTCCGCTGGCGCAGGTGGATGAGGCGCGCGCCGACCGCGAGCGCCTGCTGGTGCCGACCGTGGTGCTGGACCCGCCGGATGACCTGGACCTGATGCGCGAGGAGATCTTTGGCCCGATTCTGCCGGTGCGGGCCTATCCGGACCTGGATGCCGCGCTGGCCGACGTGCTGTCGCGTGACCGCCCGCTGGCGCTGTACCCCTTCAGCCAGGACCGCGCGACGGTGGAACGCATCCTCGGCCAGGTGGTGGCCGGTGGGGTGACGGTGAATGACACGCTGCTGCACTTCGCCGCCGATGGCCTGCCGTTTGGCGGGGTAGGGGCCAGTGGCATGGGCGCGTACCACGGCCGGGCCGGGTTCGATGCGATGAGCAAGCGGCTGCCGGTGCTGTGGCAGTCGCGCTGGGCGGCCAGCGACCGGCTGCGGCCGCCGTATTCGAAGATTGCGGGGTTGTTGAAGCTGCTGCTGCGGTGAACCCAGGCAGGGCGTGGCTCTGCTGAATCAGGGCCCGGCCCGATTCTTCTGTAGAGCCGAGCCCACGCTCGGCTGCTCCTGGCTGGGTGCCGATCAATGCAGCCGAGCGTGGGCTCGGCTCTACACGGGAATCCGGCCCGAGCCCCATCCCGGCCACCCGGGTAGAATGCCCGCATGAAGATCGCCTCGTGGAACGTCAATTCGCTCAATGTCCGCCTGCCGCACCTGGAGCAGTGGCTCAAGGACTTCGGCCCGGACATCGTCGGCATCCAGGAAACCAAGCTGGAGGACCACAAGTTCCCCGATTCGGCGCTGATCGCCGCGGGCTACCGCAGCGTGTTCGCCGGCCAGAAGACCTACAACGGCGTGGCGCTGCTGTCGCGTGAGCCTGCGCAGGACGTGCAGATCGGCATTCCCGGCTTCGAGGACGAGCAGAAGCGCGTCATCGCCGGTACCTTCGGCGACCTGCGCGTGATCAACCTGTACGTGGTCAACGGCCAGGACATCGGTACCGACAAGTACGACTACAAGCTGCGCTGGCTGGAGGCGGTGCACGCCTGGATCGCGCAGGAGCTGCAGCGGCACCCGAAGCTGATCGTGATGGGGGACTTCAACATTGCCCCGGACGCACGCGACGTGCACGACCCGGAGGTGTGGAACGACAACCACATCCTGACCTCCACCGCTGAGCGTGGCGCGCTCAACAAGCTGCTGCAGCTGGGCCTGCACGATGGCTTCCGCCTGCACAACGACGAGGCGGGTACCTTCAGCTGGTGGGATTACCGCGCCGCCGGCTTCCGTCGCAACCTGGGCCTGCGCATCGACCTGACCCTGGTTTCCGATGCGCTGAAGAGCGGTGCGGTGGCTTCGGGCATCGACCGCGAGCCGCGCACCTGGGAACGCCCGAGCGACCATGCGCCGGCGTGGGTGCAGCTGGGTTGAGTTGAGGTAGCGCCGGGGCATACCCGGCGAGCGCAGCGGCGGCAGGGTGACGCCGGGCATGGCCCGGCGCTACCCCTCAGATCACCGTATGCTCTTGCGGGTGAACAGGTTGACGATCGCCAGCAGGATCACCGCACCGATCAGCGAGAACAGGAAGGTGCGGATGGTGATCGCCTCGTTGATGCCACCGCCGAACAGCCAGCCGGAAATCAGCGCGCCGACGATGCCGACCACGATGTTGAGGATGATGCCCTGCTGGGCATCGCGCTTCATGATGATGCTGGCCAGCCAGCCTACGATGCCGCCGACGATCAGCCAGATGATGATGCCCATGATCGAACCTCCGGTGGGGAACTGTGACCAGTTGACGCGCACGGCTGTGAACCCGTCGTGCAATTGCGTGATGGGCGCGTGCGGATGAGCCTGCCAGCCACCCTCGACGGCCCCTGGCGCTTCGGCCCGGTGACGGTCTGGCGCTGCCCGCACGTGCCGGGCCAGCGCGGTGAACCGCAGGCCCGGCAGGTACTGGCGCAGGCGCTGGGCACCGATCCGCAGACGCTGCCACTGGTCCGTGACGACAAGGGCCGGCCGGAGCTGAGCGGCCCGTTGGCCCACTACGGGACCGGCTGGAGCCACAGCGGTGAGGTGCTGCTGGTGGCGCTGGGCGAAGGCGTGCGGCTGGGCGTGGACCTGGAACTGCTGCGGCCGCGGCCGCGTCTTCTGGAAATCGTGCGGCGCTTCTTCCACCCGCAGGAGGTGGCCTGGCTGGAACGCCTGGACGAGGCCGACCGCGAGCACTGGTTCTTCCGCGTGTGGTGCGTCAAGGAGGCGATCCTGAAGGCGCACGGCCAGGGCATCTCGTTCGGCCTGCATCGCCTGCAGCTGGCGCCGGGGGCCGATGGCGCCCTGCACCTGCGCTGGTGCGACCTGGAACTGGGCGAGGCCGCGCGCTGGCACCTGCACGAATGGCAGGCCAGCGGCCAGTTCCGTGCGGCGTTGGCCTGGTATCCGCACTGAAGCGGGGAATCAGCGCGCAAAACCGGCGATAATGGCGGCATGAGCGAACACCCACTTCCCGCCAGCGTGGCTGCCACGCTGGAACAGGGCCTGGCCAGCATGGGCCTGGACGCCGCGCTGGCGCCGCCGCTGCTGCGCTACCTGGCCCTGCTGCACCGCTGGAACGGCACCTACAACCTCACCGCCATCCGCGACCCGCAGGAGATGGTTACCCGCCACCTGCTCGATTCGCTGGCGATGCAGCCGTTCGTGGCTGATGGCAGCCTGGCCGACCTCGGTACCGGTCCCGGGTTGCCGGGCATCCCGCTGGCGATCGCCTGCCCGGGCCTGCAGGTCACCCTGGTCGAGAGCAACGGCAAGAAGGCGCGCTTCATGCGCGAGGCCGTGCGCCAGCTCGGCCTGGGCAATGCCCGCGTCGCCGAATCGCGCGCCGAGGCGCTGGACGAGGCCGGCCGTTATGACCAGCTGACCGCCCGCGCGATGGACACCCTGGCCGGCATCGTCCGCGTCGGTGGCCACCTGCTGCGGCCCGGCGGCGTGCTGCTGGCCATGAAGGGCGTCTACCCGCATGAGGAGATCGCGGAACTGCCGGCTGGCTGGCAGGTGCGTGAGGTGACCCCGCTGAGCGTGCCCGGCCTGGCCGGCGAACGCCACCTGGTCACCGTTGCAGGTCCCTGATTCGCGCCGCCAGCCCTTTGTGGAACAACGGGTTGGCGATCCACGATTTCCGCAAGGGGCCGGTTGTACGCATAATGACCGGTCCCAACCATCCGTCGACGAGGCACACCCGCATGGCCCGCATCATCGCCATCGCCAACCAGAAGGGTGGCGTCGGCAAGACCACGACCGCCGTCAACCTGGCCGCTTCCCTGGCCAACGCACCCAAGCGCGTGCTGTTGGTCGACCTGGACTCGCAGGGCAACGCGACCATGGGCAGCGGCGTGGACAAGCGTGAGCTGGCGGCCTCCACCTGCGATCTGCTGCTGGGCGAGAACAGCGCCGCCGATGTGCGCGTGCAGACCGCCGAAGGCTACGACCTGCTGCCGGGCAACATCGACCTGACCGCCGCCGAGATCCAGCTGATGGGCCAGAGCGAGCGCGAGCAGCGGCTGAAGCGCGCGCTGGCGCCGATCCGCGACGAGTACGACTACATCCTGATCGATTGCCCGCCGGCGCTGTCGCTGCTGACGCTCAACGCGCTGGCCGCCGCCGATTCGGTGATCGTGCCGATGCAGTGCGAGTACTACGCACTGGAAGGCCTGAGCGCGCTGGTGGAAACCATCGAAGCGCTGCGCACCAGCCTGAACCCCGCGCTGGAGATCGAAGGCGTGCTGCGCACCATGTTCGACGTGCGCAACAACCTGGCCAATGCGGTCTCGGCCGAGCTCACCGAGCACTTCGGCGACCGCGTGTTCCGCACCATCGTGCCGCGCAACGTGCGCCTGGCCGAGGCACCCAGCCATGGCCAGAGCATCGTCGGCTACGACCGCGCCTCGCGCGGTGGCGTGGCCTACCTGGGCCTGGCCGGCGAGATCATCCGCCGCAACAACGAACGCAACAAGGCCGGCAAGGCCGTGGAGACCGTCTGATGACCAGCAGCAAGCCGGCAGCCAAGAAGCGAGGCCTCGGCCGTGGCCTGGACGCGCTGCTGGGCCCGAAGGGCGCGGTCAGCCAGGTGCAGGCCACCACCGCGGTGATCGAGCCGCTGCCGGGTGAAGTGCTGCGCAAGTTGCCGGTCGGCCAGCTGCAGCCGGGCAAGTACCAGCCGCGCCGCGAGATGGACGAGGGCAAGCTGTCCGAGCTGGCCGACTCGATCAAGTCGCAGGGCGTGATCCAGCCGATCCTGGTGCGCCAGCTGCCGGCGGGCAACTACGAAATCGTCGCTGGTGAACGCCGTTGGCGCGCATCGCAGCTGGCCGGGCTGGACGAAGTGCCGGTGGTGGTGCGCGAGCTGGAAGACCGCACCGTCATCGCGATGGCGCTGATCGAGAACATCCAGCGCGAAGACCTCAACCCGCTGGAAGAAGCCGAGGCGCTGCAGCGCCTGATCAGCGAGTTCACCCTGACCCATGCCGAGGCCGCCGAGGCCGTCGGCCGCTCGCGCGCGGCGGTGTCCAACCTGCTGCGCCTGCTGGAGCTGCCGGTGGCGATCCGGCTGCTGCTGGAAACCCGCCGCCTGGAAATGGGCCACGCCCGCGCGCTGCTGACCCTGGCTCCCGAGCTGGCCGGCAAGCTGGCGCAGGAAGCGGCCGATGAAGGCTGGTCGGTGCGCGAGGTCGAGCGCCGTGCGCAGGCCTTCGCCGCCGGCAAGGTGCCGAGCAACCGCCCGGTGGCGACGCCGAAGGTGCAGCAGGCCGACATCGCCTCGCTGGAAACCGAACTGTCCGAAGCGCTGGGTGCCAAGGTGGCGATCAACCACGGCCGTGGCGGCAAGGGCAAGCTGATCATCCACTACACCGATCTGGACACCCTGGACGGCGTGCTGGAAAAGCTGCGTACGCGCCAGGGCTGAACCCGGCGCCACATCACGCCGGCCGACGCATCCCCGCGACGTCGGCCACGCCGATGGCAGCGGGGTGCTTTGATCGAGACCCGCGATGACCATCCTGCTTACCGGCGCTGCCGGCTTCATCGGTGCCTACACCGCCCGCGCGCTGCTGGAGGCCGGCCAGGCCGTGGTCGGTCTGGACAACTTCAACGATTACTACGACCCGCAGATCAAGCGTGACCGCGTGGCCGCGCTGTGCCCGGCGCTGGACCTGCGCACGCTGGACCTGACCGATAACGAAGGCCTGGCCGCGCTGTTCGACGAAGTGAAGCCGACCGCCGTGATCCATCTGGCTGCACAGGCCGGCGTGCGCTATTCGCTGGAAAACCCGCAGGCCTACGTCGATAGCAACCTGGTCGGCTTCGTCAACATGCTCGAGCTGTGCCGCCACCGTGGCGTGCAGCACCTGGTGTATGCCTCCAGCAGTTCGGTGTATGGCGACTCGGCCACGCCGCCGTTCTCCGAGGACCAGCGCGTGGACCAGCCGCGCTCGCTGTACGCGGCGACCAAGGCGGCCAACGAGCTGATGGCCTACACCTACGCACAGCTGTACGGCCTGCATGCCACCGGGCTGCGATTCTTCACCGTGTATGGCCCGTGGGGCCGGCCGGACATGGCACCGCTGCTGTTCTCGCGCGCGGTGCTGGCCGGTCGGCCGATCGACGTGTTCAACGAAGGCCGTATGCAGCGCGATTTCACACATGTCTCCGACATCGTGTCCGGTATCCTCGGCGCCCTCGCGCATCCGGCCGACGGCCCGGTGCCGCACCGGGTGTTCAACCTCGGCAACCATACGCCGGTCGAGCTGGAGCGCTTCATCAGCGTGATCGAGCAGGCCGCCGGCCGCCCTGCGCAGAAGGTCTACAAGCCCATGCAGCCCGGCGACATGGTGCGCACGATGGCCGATACCCGGCGCGCACATGACGCTTTCGGCTTCGATGCGGTGACCCCGATCGAACAAGGCCTGCCGCCTGTGGTGCAGTGGTGCCGCGAGTATTTTGGCGATCGCGCCTGAGGACGGATCCTCACGCCGCCGGGTTCATCTTCGGATAACCTCGGTTTCGGAGAATGCGCGGTCTTTGTCCCCCCTTTGGCCGAGTGCCTTATGAGCCAACCCGAGCTTTCCGTTGTCGTCCCGGTGTTCAACGAGCGCGACAATGTTGCCCCGCTGGTCGCCGAAATCACCGCTGCGCTGCGTGGCCGACTGCCGTTCGAGATCGTCTACATCGACGACCACTCGCGTGATGACACCCTGGCGGTGCTGCAGGGGCTGAAGGCAACCACCCCGGAACTGCGCGTGCTGCACCATGTGAACCAGAGCGGGCAGAGCACGGCGGTGCGCACCGGCGTCAAGCATGCGCGGGCGCCGTGGATCGCGACCCTGGATGGCGATGGCCAGAACGATCCGGCCGATATTCCCAAGCTGCTCGCCGCACGCGACGCCGCCGACACGCAGGTGAAGCTGTTCGCCGGTTGGCGCGTCAACCGGCAGGACAGCAGCAGCAAGCGCTGGGCCAGTCGCTGGGCCAATGCCATCCGTGCGCGCATGCTGCGCGACGACACCCCCGACACCGGTTGCGGCATCAAGCTGTTCGAACGCAGCGCGTTCCTCGACCTGCCGTATTTCGACCACATGCACCGCTATCTGCCGGCGCTGATGCAGCGCGCCGGCTGGAAGACCACCAGTGTGCCGGTCAACCACCGCCACCGTACCGCTGGCGTGTCCAAGTACAACAACCTCGGCCGTGCGCTGGTCGGCATCCGCGATCTGCGTGGCGTGGCCTGGCTGATCACCCGAAGCAAGCGCACCGCGGTGGAGGAGCGCTGATGGATCTGGAGCTTCACTGGCTGGATCAGCCCTTGACCTGGCTGTACTGGACCGGCCTGCATGTAACCGGCTGGAAGCTGATCGGTTACACCGGCGCACTGATGTTCGGCGGCCGCTGGCTGGTCCAGTTCATCGCCTCCAAGCGTGCCGGCAAGCCCGTCATCCCGCGCCTGTTTTGGTACATGAGCGTGATCGGCAGCCTGATGACGCTGAGCTACTTCCTGTTCTCGGCCAAGCAGGACTCGGTGGGTGTGCTGCAGAACCTGTTCCCGGCGTTCACCGCGCTGTACAGCCTGCACCTGGACATCAAGCACCGCGGCTGGAAGCGCGACAAGGCCAGCCACTGAGGCCTGCGGGGTGCCTGCCATGGGTAGAGTCGACTGTCAGTCGACTTTCGCGCGGAGCGCGGGCTTTGCCACGTTTGGCGGAAGAGCAGCCGACTAACAGTCGGCTCTACCCAGTCGGCGCTACCACGCGCCTTCGGCCGGGGCCCGGTCCTGCCTGCTGTGGGTAGAGTCGACTGTCAGTCGACTTTCGCGCGGAGCGCGGGCTTTGCTGCATGTGGCGGAAGAGCAGCCGACTGACAGTCGGCTCTACCACGCGCCTGCGCCGCTGGGTCCCCGGCCTGCGGGCGGTTCCCGGTCCTGCCTGCTGCGCAGGCAGGACCTTCGTCCCATGCCTTGGACCGTGGGCGGTGCCATGATCGGGGTCTGCCTTCCCGGGAACCTGTGCTCGTGAAAACCCGTCTTGCCGTTGCCCTGCTGCTCGCCCTGTCCGCCCCCGCTGTGGCGCTGGCTGCACCGCCCGCCACCGCCGCGCCGGCCAGCGTGGCCACCGAATCGCCCGCCGACGCCGCCTTCCGTGCGGTGTACGAGAAGGAATGGAAGTGGCGCCAGGATGGCGGCGGCGAGGCCAGCGAGGACGAGGACGCCCCGGCCAATGCCACCCGCATGCCCGACGTCGGCCCGGCCGCGCAGCAGGCGCGCCTGAAGGTGTGGGACGAGACCCTGGCCGCGCTGAAGAAGATCGACCCGAAGACCCTGTCGCCCGACAACCAGGTCAACTACGCGATCTACCGCGACCAGGTGTTCAACCTCGCCGAAGAGGTGCGCCTGCGCGGCTACGAGATGCCGTTCAACGCCGACTCCTCGTTCTGGTCCAACCTGTCCTTCATGGCCCGGCGCGAGATGAAGACCGTGCAGGATTACCAGAACTACATCGCACGGCTGAACGATGTGCCGCGCTATTTCGGGCAGCAGACAGAGAACATGCGCGCCGGCCTGAAGCGTGGCTTCAGCGTGCCGCGCGCGGTGCTCGATGGCCGCGAGGTGTCCATCGCCACCGTCGCCGAGTTGAAGGACCCGACCGAGTCGCCACTGTACGCGCCGTTCAAGAAGCTGCCCAACACCGTTCCGGCGGCCGAACAGGCCAGGCTGCAGGCGCAGGCGCGTGAAGCGATCAGCGGCAAGGTGGTGCCGGCGTTCCAGCAGCTGCGCACCTTCTTCGTCAACGAGTACGTGCCGCAGGCGCGCACCACCCTGGCCGCCGAAGCGATGCCCGACGGCAAGGCGTACTACAAGCAGCAGATCCACGAATACACCACGCTGGACCTGTCGCCGGACGAGATCCACCGCATCGGCCTGGATGAAGTCGCACGCATCCAGAAGGAAATGAACGACATCATCAAGCAGGTGAAGTTCAAGGGCAGCTTCGCCGAGTTCCTGGCCTTCCTGCGCACCCATCCGCAGTTCTATGCCAAGACACCGGAAGAACTGCTGTCGCGTGCCGCGTGGATCTCCAAGCGCGCCGATGGCCAGCTGGGTAAATACATGACGTTGCCGCGCGCGCGCTTCACCATCGTGCCGGTGCCGCCGGACATCGCGCCGTTCTGGACCGCCGGCCGCGGTGGCATGGGCACCTATTGGCTCAACACCTACAACCTGCCGTCGCGCCCGCTGTACAACCTGCCGGCACTGACCCTGCATGAGTCCGATCCGGGCCACGCGTTGCAGGGCGCCATCGCCGCCGAGCAGAAGAACCTGCCCGAGTTCCGCCGCAACGCCTACATCTCCGCCTATGGCGAAGGCTGGGCGCTGTACTGCGAGAAGCTGGGCGTGGAAATGGGCATCTATGAAACCCCGTACGAGGATTTCGGCCGCCTGACCTACGAGATGTGGCGTGCTGCACGCCTGGTGATCGACACCGGCGTGCACAGCAAGGGCTGGACCCGCGAGCAGGCGTTGGCCTACCTGCGTGACCACACCGCGCTGAGCGAGCATGAAGTGACCACCGAAGTGGATCGCTACATTTCCTGGCCGGGCCAGGCGCTGAGCTACAAGCTGGGCGAGATCGCCATCGTGCGCCTGCGTGCGCAGGCCGAGAAGGAGCTGGGCGACAAGTTCGACATCAAGGGTTTCCACGACACCCTGCTCAAGCAGGGCTCGGTGCCGCTGCCTGTGCTGGAACAGCAGATCCAGGCCTACATCGCCGAGCGCAAGAAGGCCTGACCCGACGCGTCGCCGGGCATGGCCCGGCGCTACCAGAATGCGCGGTGGTAGCGCCGGGCCATGCCCGGCGAGCGTGATGCGATCGGGTCAGAGCCCCGCCCGAAGGGCGGGGCTCCGACCCCCTCTCACCTCACCCCACCGCCCGCGGCTTGGCCACGCGTGCGGCAAACGTCGGCAGCACCAGCAGGGTCAGCACGGTGGCGGTGATCAGGCCACCGATCACCACCGTCGCCAGCGGCTTCTGCACCTCCGCACCGGAACCGCTGGCAATCGCCATCGGAATGAAGCCGACGATCGCTACCAGCGCCGTGGTCAGCACCGCGCGGATGCGGCTGGAGGCACCGTTGATCGCCGCCTGCAGCGGCAGGTCGCCGGCGTCGAGGCGCTCGCGGATCGCCTGCATCAACACCAAGCCGTTCAAGGTCGCCACGCCGGAGACGGCGATGAAGCCAACCGCCGCCGATACCGAGAACGGCATGCCACGCAGCAGCAGCGCGAGGATGCCGCCGACCAGCGCCAACGGCACGCAGCTGAACACCAGAATGGCTTCCTTGCCGCTGCGCAGCGCCATGAACAGCAGGCTGCCGATCAGCAGGAACACTACCGGTACCACCGTCGCCAGCCGCTTTTCCGCGCGCTGCAGGTTCTCGAACTGGCCACCCCAGGTCAGGTAGGCACCCGGCGGCAGTGCCACGTCGGCTACCGCGGCCTGCGCTTCGCCGACGAAGCCGCCCAGGTCGCGGCCACGCACGTTGGCCTGCACCACCACGCGGCGGCTGCCGTTGTTGCGGCTGATCTGGTTCGGCCCTTCGCTCACGGTAATGCGCGCCACCGACGACAACGGAATCACCAGCCCCGATGGCGTGGCGATCGGCAGCGATGCCAGCTGGTCCGGATCGTTGCGCGCGGCATCGTCCAGGCGCACCACCACGTTGAAGCGGCGGTCGCCTTCGAAGATCTTGCCCGCCGCAGTACCGCCGATGCCGGTGGACAGTGCATCACTCACATCCGCCGCAGTCAGCCCATACTGCGCCGCCGCCACATGATCGATCGCCACCTTCAGCGTGGGCAGGCCGGAGATCTGTTCCACCCGCACGTCGGCCGCGCCACCCACCGCACGCAGCTTCAGCGCCACCTGGTCGGCCACCTTCTGCAGCTGGCTGAAGTCATCGCCGAAGATCATTACGGCCAGGTCGGTACGCACGCCGGAAATCAGCTCGTTGAAGCGCAGCTCGATCGGCTGGCTGAACTCGAAACTGTTGCCCAGCTGCTGCCCGGCCAGCTTTTCGAAACGGGCCACCAGCGCGTCCTTGGCCAACTTCGGATCGGGCCAGTCCTTGCGTGGCTTCAGCACGATCACGCTGTCGGAGATGTTGGTCGGCATCGGATCGATCGCCGCCTCGGCGGTACCGGTACGCGAGAACACGGTCTCCACTTCCGGCTGCTTGGCAATCACCTTTTCCAACGCCAGTTGCATGGCCAGTGACTGCTCCAGCGACGTCGACGGCACGCGCAACGCCTGCATCGCCACGTTACCTTCGTCCAGCGTCGGCATGAACTCGCGGCCCAGCAGCGAGAACGAGCCGATGCCCACCACCACCACCATCATCACCGCACTGGCCACTACCGTGCGCGGATGCGCCACAGCCTTGCGGATCACCGGCTCGATGCGCGCGCGCAGCACGCGTATCAGCCTGGTCTCGTGCTCGCCGTCGTCTGCATGTGCATTGCCGTCCTTCAGCTTCGGCTCGCGCACCAGCAGCGCCGTCATCGCCGGCACGAAGGTGAAGGAGAACAGGAAGGCACCGACCAGGGCCAGCATGAAGGTCGCCGCCATCGGGTGGAACGTCTTGCCCTCCACACCTTCCAGGGTGAGGATCGGCGCGAACACCAGCAGGATGATCAGCTGGCCGAACGCCGCCGGGCGCGCCATCTTCAGCGCGGAATCGGCGGCCACGCGCAGCCGTTCCATCGCGGTCAGCGCCCGGCCCAGTTCGGCGCGGCGCTGGCCCAGCATCAGCAGCGTCGACTCGACCACGATCACCGCACCGTCCACCAGGATGCCGAAGTCCAGTGCACCCAGGCTCATCAGGTTGCCGCTGATGCCGAAGCGGTTCATGCCGATCACCGCGAACAGGAACGACAGCGGAATCACCAGCGCGGTGATGGTGGCCGCGCGCAGGTTGCCCAGCAGCAGGAACAGCACCACCACCACCAGCAGCGCGCCCTCGGTGAGGTTCCGGGCCACGGTCTTGATGGTGGAATTGACCAGCACACTGCGGTCCAGCACCGGTGCGGCCACGATGTCGGCCGGCAGCGACGTGTTCACCTGTTCCAGACGTGCGGCTGCGGCCTGCGCCACGGTGCGGCTGTTGCCACCGGCAATCATCAGCGCGGTGCCCAGCACGGCCTCGTGGCCGTTGCGGCTGGCTGCACCCAGGCGCGGCGCGCGGCTCAGTTCCACGGTGGCCACATCGGCCACGCGTACCACCACGCCATTGCGGGTGGCCACCGGCGCCTGTGCAAGATCCTCGGTGGTCAGCGCCAGGCCATCGGCACGCACCACGAGGCCTTCGCCGGCACGCTGCACGAAGCCGGCGCCGGCCTGCACGTTGGAACGCTGCAGGGCAGTGACCAGGTCGGCCAGGCCGAGGCCATGCGCGGCCAGTTTGGCGCTGTCCGGATGCACGCCGTATTCCTTGACGTAGCCGCCGACCGTATCGACCCCGGCCAGCCCCGGGCTGGAGCGCATCTGCGGCGCGATGATCCAGTCCTGCACGGTGCGCAGGTAGGTCGCGCGCTCTTCCGGCGTGCGCAGCAGGTTGCCTTCCGGCGTGCGGTAGACCTCGCCGGCCTGCCAGCCGGCTTCACCGGGCTTGGCCAGCCTGGTCGGATCGAACGCGGTGAAGTCCACCGTCCACATCAGCACCTCGCCGAGGCCGGTGGTGACCGGCGACAGCATCGGCGACGCACCATCGGGCAGGTCTTCCGATGCCTCGCGCATGCGTTCGGCCACCTGCTGGCGGGCGAAGTAGATGTCGGTGGCATCGGTGAAGATCGCGGTGACCTGCGAGAAGCCATTGCGCGACAGCGAACGCGTGGTGGTCAGGCCGGGAATGCCGGCCAGCGCGGTTTCCAGCGGATAGGTCACCTGCCGTTCGATCTGCTCCGGGGTCAGCGCCGGGGCCACCGTGTTGATCTGCACCTGGCGGTTGGTGATGTCCGGCACGGCGTCGATCGGCAGCTTGCCCAGCTGGAACAGGCCCACGGCGGCGATCAGCGCCGCCATGAACACCACCAGCCAGCGGTGGCGCACCGCTGTTTCAATGATCAGCTTGAACATGATCGCCTCCTCAGTGGCCGTGCTCGGCTTCGCCCTTGGCCAGCTCGGCCTTGAGCAGGAAGGCGTTGGCACCGACGATGCGCTCGTTGCCACTCAGGCCACCGAGGATCTCGATGCGGTCACCGGCACGGCGCCCGGCCAGCACTGGCTGCGCCTTGAAGCCACCTTCGACGGCGACGAACACCGCGCTGCTTCCATCGACGTTCTGCACCGCATCGGCGGGCACGCTGAGCGAGCCGTCCTGGCCTTCGGTGACCACCACGGCCGATACCGGCGAACCGGCCGGCGGCAGCGATGCATCCACCGGCGTGGCGCGGATCACTGCGACGCCGCCCTGCTGCCGTACATCGGCGGCCGAACCGGTGACGGTAGCGGTGAAGCTGCCACCCGGCACGCTTACTTCCAGCTTCATGCCGGGCATGACCTGTGCAGCCAGCGCTGGCGGTGCGGTGAACACCAGCTCGTTCATCGACGGGTCGGCGACGTCGGCCACCGCACTGCCGGCGGCGACCACACCGCCCGGCGTGACCTGCACGTTGCCGACGATGCCGGCCACCGGGCTGGTGATGCGCACGCGTCCACTGGCATCGGGCGCACCGTTGGCCGCGGCCTGTGCCTGTGCGGCAGCGGCCTGGGCCTGTGCCGCCAGCGAACGCGCACGCGAGGCTTCCAGCTCCTGGCGGGCGACCACGCCCTGGTCGACCAGGGCCTTGTCGCGGCCATAGGCCAGGCGTGCGGCCTCGGCTTCGGCGGATGCGGCCAGCGCATTGGCGCGGAACACCGCTGCCTCGCCACTGACCACGATGGCCAGCGCCTGGTTCTGTTTCACCGCCGTGCCCGGCGCGACCAGTACGCGCTCGACGCGGCCGGTCACGGTCGAGGCCACCGAGGCACGGGCACCGACCGAGGGTTCCACCCGACCGGCGAGGCGGGTGGAACCGCCACCGCCGCGACCGACGGCAACCACTTCGATACCGGACGCCTTGATCTGCTCAGGGGTCAGCGGTACCACGCCTTCATCGGTGTCTGCCGGCGTCTTCGCGGATTCGGCTTTGGCTTCCTTGCTGCCGGGCGCGTGGCCATGGCTGTCGTCGGTGCCGGCCTTGGTCGCAGCGGGGTCTTCATTGGCAGGTGTCTGCGCGTTGCCAGCGCAGCCGGCCAGCAGCACAGTCAGCAGCATGCCGCCGATCAGCGGAAAAGTACGGGAGAGAGTCATGGGGCCTCCACAAAGGGTGCGCGCCCTTCAAGGCGGGCAAGATCGATTTCCGCGCCGACGCGCGACAGGCGCGCATCCACGGCGGCGGCGCGGGCGGCGATAAGAGCGCTGCGCGTGCTGCGCAGTTCCAGCTGCGAGATGCGTCCGGCGTCGAAGCCGATGCGGGCCAGGCGATACGCCTCTTCGGCGGCGACCACGCTTTCATCGGCGGCGCGGGTTCGGCTGCCGGCGGCCTTCAAACCGGCCACGGCGGAGAGGCGTGCCGCCTCGCTGTCGCGGCGCTGCTGGTCCAGGCGCGCTTCGGCCGCGCGCTGGTCGGCATTGGCGGCGCGGATGCCACCGCGGTTGCGGTCAAACAGCGGGATGCTGAGGCTGAGCCCGAGGTTGTAGGCACGCTCGCCGCCCTCTCGGAAGCGGGTCTGCGCGGCGGTGACGCTGAGGTCGGGCAGGGCGCGCTTGCGCTCCACCTCGACCAGTTTGCCCGCCGCATCGGCTTCGGCTTCAGCGATGCGCACCGCCAGTGCGGTATCGGTGGCGCCGCGTGGCAGCGGCGGCGCACGGTCGAGCAGGCTGTCGCCGATCGACTGCACCGGCGCATCCAGCAGTGCAGCACCGGCCAGGCGGGCCAGCGCGGCATCGCGGAAGGCCTGCGCTTCATCCAGTGCGGCGTTGGCGTTGGCCACTTCGCTCTGCGCCTGCACCGCGCGCAGTTGCGGTTCGCGGCCCTGCTTGACCATCGCGTTGACGGCGTTGGCGTCATCGCGGGTGAGGCTCAGTGCCTCTTCGGCCAGGGTGTAGCGGCGCAGTGCACTTTCCGCCTGTGCGTAGACCACCGCCAGCTGGCTGGCCACATCGCTGCGGCTCTGCGTGCCACGCAGGTTGGCCGCCTGTGCCTCGGCGCGGGCCGCACGGACGCGCGCGCCGCGCTGGCCCCAGACCTCCAATGGCTGGGACAGGGTAAGCACGCTGTCGGCCTTGCCCATGCCGCCATAGGAGCCGGTGCCCCAGGCGTTCTCGGCCGACCAGGACAGGGAAGGGTTGGGCAGTGCGCGGGCCTGGTCGGCGCGCGCGTCGGCGGCCTCGGCCAGCGCCGCACCGACGCGGGTGCCGGGCAGCTGGTCCAGGCGTTCAAGCAGGGTGTCGTAGGAAGGGGCGGCTTGCGCCATCACCGATGCCGCCGGGGCCAGGCCCAGCAACACGGCGACGACCCGCCCGGCCGCACGCAGCGACCGAGGTGTCAGGATCGACATAGGGGGATTCCGGTTGTGAGTGAAACGGGAGCCCGCAATCGCGGGACGCGCTCAACTCACGCCCGGGGTGGACGCGTCAATTCATCCTGGGCGACCGCATAGGTCGCCGCATCGCCTGCACTCATCCAGCGCGCCGGCAGTGGCGCCCCGAAGGCGGCGATCGTGTGCGCCGGCAGGCTCAGGTTGGAGTGGTGGCAGTGGTTGTGGCCACAGGCACCGACATGCTTGCCGTCGCTGTCGCCATCGGAATCCGGTGTGGACTCCACATGCACCGTGCTGGCGTGCGGTTCCACCGTGCACGCCAGGGCATCGGCCACCGGCACGACCACGAATGCCGCCATCAGCAGCATCAGCAGGGTCGAACGGAGGTGGCGGGTGATCCAGCGCATGAAGGGGAGGCTAGCAAGCGGTTTTCGCCGGATACAATATCAATGGCCGCTTCGGGAATACGTCGGAATCTCCCGTTCAGGTGGGGCGGGCCTTTCGGCCCACCGGGCTGCGCTTCTGTAGAGCCGAGCCCACGCTCGGCTGCTTTCGCACGATCAGCCCCCCGGTAGGGGTCGACCTTGGTCGACACGCTTTTCGACCCCCGACACATTGCCGGCCAGCGGCCGGCACTACCGGTCTGCAGGCAGCTTCGCGATCACCTTGATCTCGAACTGGAACCCGTACAGCCAGGTCACGCCGATGCCGGTCAGGGTCGGGTGCGGGGCCTCGCCCCAGTACTCGGGCACGATCGCCCAGGCCTTCTCAAAGTTCTTCTCCGGGTCGACCAGGAACACGGTCACGTCGATCACGTCATCGAACGTGCAGCCTGCGGCAGCCAACACCGCATTGAGATTCTCGAAGGCGCGGCGCACCTGCGCCTCGAAATCCGGCTCGGGCGAGCCGTCTTCGCGGCTGCCGACTTGGCCGGAGACGAACAGGAAGCCATTGGATCGGATCGCCGGCGAGTAGCGGTTGCGCTCGTACAGGGCCTGGCGGCCGGTGGGGAAAACGACATCACGCTGTGACATGGGAAGGAATCCGTGGGAGAGAACGCCATCCTCCGCGCCAGTGCTGTCTGGATAAACCGCGATTATCAGCCTAGATTGATTGCCAATCCCAAACAATCATGGCCCGCCATGGACCGTTTCGAGGCGATGCGGGCCTTTGCCCGGGTTGTGGAAACCGGCAGCTTCACCCGCGCCGCGCAGACTCTGCAGGTCAGCCGCACCACGGTCACCCAGCTGGTGCAGCAGCTGGAGGCACACCTGCGGCTGCGCCTGCTCAACCGCACCACCCGACGGGTCAGCGTCACCGCCGATGGCGCGGCTTACTACCCGCGCATCGCCCGCCTGCTGGCCGAGCTGGAAGAGGTGGAGGGCGGGCTGGGTGACGCGGCCAGCCAGCCGCGCGGCCGCCTGCGGGTTGATGTACCCGGACCCTACGCGCGGTTGCGGCTGGTACCCGCACTGCCGGATTTCCAGGCGCGTTACCCGGAGATCCAGCTGGACATCGGCGTCAGTGACCGCGAGGTCGACGTCATCGCCGACAACGTTGACTGCGTGATCCGCGGCGGCACCCCGGCCGACCCGGCGCTGGTGGCGCGGCCGCTGGCGGCGCTGCCGATCGGTTTCCACGCCAGCCCCGGCTATGTGCAGCGTTTCGGCGTGCCGACCGATCCGCGCGCGCTGGAAGGGCCGGACCACTACATGGTCGGCTTCCTCAGCCCGCGCAGTGGCCGGGCGCGGGTGTTCACTGCACAACGTGGCGATGAGCGCATCGAGGTGCAGGGCCGCTACACGGTCGGCTTCGACGACGGCAACGCGTATCTGGCGGCCGCGTTGGCCGGCCTGGGGGTGGTGGCGCTGCCCAGCTACATGGCCGCGCCGCACGTGGCGCGCGGCGAATTGCTGCCGCTGCTGCAGGACTGGCGGCTTCCACCCATGCCGATGCATGTGATGTTCCCGCCGAACCGGCACATGAGCCAGCGGCTGCGGGTGTTCATCGATTGGGTGGTGGAAGCGTTGGGGTGATGCACACGCACCTGTAGAGCCGAGCCCACGCTCGGCTGCTTCTCGCTCCAGCGCTCAAGGCCCGCGCTTCGCGCGTGAGCAGAGCACGGGTTCGGCTACAGGGAGGGCTTCCTGCCGCAGGCATGCGAAAATCATCGCGGCACGCAACAGCAACCATCGCCACGCATGAATCGCATCGTCGCACTGGACACCGAAACCACCGGCATCTCCCACCGCCTGGGACACCGCGTGATCGAAATCGGTGCCGTCGAACTGATCGACGGCCAGCTCAGCGGCCGCCAGTTCCACACCTACCTGCAGCCGCAGCGCAAGGTGGACTGGGGCGCACAGCGCGTGCATGGCATCAGCGATGCGATGCTGGTGGGCAAACCGCTGTTTTCCAGCAAGGCCGCCGAACTGCTGGACTTCCTGCGCGGCAGCGAGATGGTCGCGCACAACGCCACCTTCGATGTGGGTTTCCTCGACAATGAGCTGCGCCTGGCTGGCATTCCTGCCACGCTGGCCCAGCACTGTCGCGTCACCTGCAGCCTGAAGCTGGCGCGCGGGCGCTGGCCCGGTCAGGGCAACAAGCTGGACGACGTGCTGCAGCGCCTGCGTATCCCAAGCAAGCGCGGCCTGCACGGCGCGCTCAAGGATGCCCATCTGCTGGCGCAGGTGATTCCGCACCTGCGCTGAGGCCTGGCCGCTGTTACACCGGCCGCAACCAGCGCTCGATCATTGCCACGCCACGTGCCACCCCGTCCTCATGGCTCATCGCCGCGCCCAGGGCTGCCGCGCGTGCGCGTGTTGCGTCGGTTTCAGCGAAGGTGATGGCTGCCGCCAGCGTTGCTGCATCCAGTCGCTTCGGTGACAACGGTGCCGGTGCCACGCCCAACCGATGCAGGCGATCGGCCCAGAAGAACTGATCCGCGGCGAACGGCATCACCAGCGAGGGAATGCCGGCGCGGCAGGCCGAATGCGTGGTGCCGCTGCCACCATGGTGGATGGCGAGTGCGCAATGCGGGAACAGTGCTTCGTGTGGCGTCGGGCCGAGCACGAACACATCTGCTGGCAGCGCGCCCGTCGGCAGCCCGGCCCACCCCGGAAACAGCAGCACCCGGCGTGGCGCCAGCGCCTGCAGCAGGGCCGGCAGCACGCGCTCGCGATCAAACCCGGTCATGCTGCCAAAGCCCAGGTACACCGGCGGCGGCCCGGCATCGAGGAAGGCCTGCAGATCGACCGGGGGCTTCCACGGCGCATCAGGAAGCCGCCACTGGCCACAGACGATGTGGTCGGCTGGCCAGTCCGCCGGTGGCGGCAGCAGCTGCGGCGAGATGCCATAGAGCATCGGCAGGCCGGACCACAACGCGCGGCGCGGCGATTGCCCCAGTTGCTGGCGTGCCGCGTTGATCGGCCGGCGGAACTGGCGCCAGATCAGGCCGTTGACCAGCCCATAGCTGGCGCGGTTCAACCAGCCCGGCGAGCGTCCCGGTGGCAGGAACGGAGAGCGGAAGGCCCGCGTCGGGGTCAGCGGGATCATGCCGGTGCCGATGACCGGCATTCCGCGGCGTTCGCCCACGCTCATGCCGACGAAGGCCGCCAGTCCGCCGGTCAGAATCGCATCGCAGCCTTCGGCAGCCGCATCGGCCTGGCGCATCCAGCCGCTGACATGCTGCAGCGCCATCCGTGCCAGACCGGACCTGGCGGCGGCAACACCGTTGCCACGCGACACCAGGGCGACCACTTCGTCATGGATGTCACCCTCAAGGGCCGCGTGGGGCACATCCAAGGCCTGCGCGCTGCCCAGGGTGCCGCCATCGGCCAGCAGTGTCACCGCGTGGCCTGCGCCGATCAGCCCATGGCAGAGCATGGCCAGCGGGCGCGTATCGCCTTCGGTTCCGTAGGTCAGGGCCAGCAGCCGCATGGAAAGCTCCGCAGTGATCCGGGCCAGTATGCCGGTTGGCGGAGTGCCCCCGGCCCTGCCGGTTCAGTCCCCGCCTGTGGGTAACTTGCGCAAGTGCTTGAACCCGTGCATAATGCGCGGCTCGCTGTGTCCGGTTTTCTACCGGGCGGCGCCCCCGGGAGCACGTCCCCGGCCGCCCAACGCCAGCGTAACCCTTTGATTCTCTTGACGTGTGGTGGGCAACCATCGAGGCCGCCGTCGCCCGGGCTACGGGCTGACAACTACTACTATCGAGGTGCGCAATGTCCCGCGTATGCCAGGTTTCCGGCAAGCGAGTGCAGACGGGTAACAACGTCTCGCACGCCAACAACAAGACCCGTCGTCGTTTCCTGCCGAATCTGCACGAGCGCCGTTTCTGGGTGGCCAGCGAGAACCGCTGGGTCAAGCTTCGTGTTTCCGCGCATGCACTGCGCACCATCGACAAGAACGGCATTGATTCCGTTCTGGCTGAGCTGCGTGCGCGCGGCGAAAAGGTCTGAGGAGTAAAGCATCATGGCAGGCAAGCGCGATAAGGTCCGTATGATTTCCTCGGCCGGTACCGGCCACTTCTACACGACCGACAAGAACAAGAAGAACACCCCGGGGAAGATGGAATTCCTGAAGTACGATCCGGTCGTGCGCAAGCACGTCCTGTACAAGGAAGGCAAGATCAAGTAATCCGCACGGATTGCTGATCCCCGCGAAGAAACCCGCCCTTGTGGCGGGTTTTTTCATGCCTGGCATCCAGGTGGTGGGTGCCGACCGTTGGTCGGCACGCTCTCCCCGCACCCGGTAGCTGTCGACCCTGGTCGACACGCTGGCTCTCTGCCGTCGGTTCGAAAGGCAGTCGAGCATGGCTCGACTCTACAAATCCTGCTGGGCAGAATGGCCCATCACCTCCCGACGGGCGACGCGATGCTGTTCGAGTGGTTGCTGGGTTCGTATCTGCTGCTGATCGACTGGCTGATCCGGCTGGTCGCGCTGTGCTGGATTCCCACCCGCACCACGCCGGGGGCGGCGCGCAGCTGGCTGCTGCTGGTGGGCTTCGTGCCGCTGCTGGGCCTGCCGCTGTACCTGCTGTTCGGCCACCCGTGGCTGTCGCGCGAGCGCATCCGCCGCCAGGCCGAGGCCTCGCAGGTCATCCGCGAGGAACAGGCGCTGCAGCATCGCCTGCGCTGGACCCCGCAGCCGGACACCGCCAGCGCCGAGATCGTGCCGCTGGTGCAGCGCCAGGGCGACTTCATGCCGGTGCACGGCAACGCCGTCGATCTGCTGACCGACTACGACGAATCGCTGCACACGCTGATCGCCGACATCGACCAGGCCGAAGACCGCGTGCACCTGCTGTACTACCTGATGTTCGACGACGCGGTGGGCGAGGCGATCGTCGAGGCGCTGCAGCGTGCGGCTGCACGTGGCGTGCAATGCCGCGTGCTGCTCGACGCAGTAGGCGCCAAGCGCGGCCTGCGCGCCTATCGCAAGCGCCTGGAAGCGCGCGACATCGAAGTGCGCGCGATGCTGCCCGGTGGCCTGCGCTGGCGCCGCAGCGGGCGCATGGACCTGCGCAATCACCGCAAGATAGCGGTGATCGACAACGAAGTGGCCTATGTCGGTTCGCAGAACCTGGCCGGTCCGCAGTTCGTGCCCGGCCACCCGAACCGCGAGCTGGTGGCGCGCGTGCGTGGCCCGGCCGTGGCGCATCTGGAAGCGGTGTTCGCCAGCGACTGGTACATGGAAACCGGCCAGCGCCTGGACGTGATCGCCGATGTGCCCGAGTGCAGCGACGACATCGCCACCCAGCTGCTGCCCAGCGGTCCCGCCTATCCCTACAGCAACGCACGCGATGCAGTGGCGGCGCTGATCCACCTGGCGCGGCGCCGGCTGGTGATGGTCACCCCGTATTTCGTGCCCGACGAAGCCACGCTGAGCGCCTTGCGCATTGCGGCCTTGTCCGGCGTGCAGGTGCAACTGATCCTTTCGGCCAGCAACAACCAGCGGCTGACGTCATGGGCGCAGGAGGCCTACTACGACGAGCTGCTGCGCTGTGGCGTGCGCATCGCGCTGTACGAACCGCAGTTCCTGCACGCCAAGCACATGAGCGTGGACGAGGACATCGCCGTACTCGGCTCGATCAACATGGATATCCGTTCGTTCGCGCTGAATGCCGAGATCGGCCTGATCTGCTACGACCACGCGCTGGTGAAGCAGTTGTGCGCGATCGAGGACGGCTACCTGCGTGAGTCGCGGCAGCTGGACCTGCAGCAGTGGCGCAGCCGCCCCACGTGGCGGCGCAGCCGCGAAGGCATCGCACGGCTGGCCGATGCGTTGATGTGAAACGGCGGCAACCGCCCGCTTCGGCAACCCGGCCCGTCATCGCCGATGGCCTACAATCGGCGCATGACTGATTCACCGCGTAATGGCGAACTGGACCTGGCAATCATCGGTGGTGGTGCGGCCGGGGTGCTGGTGGCGATCCAGGTGTTGCGCCAGGCCCAGGCGCCGCTGGCGCTGGCCATCTTCGAACCGGCTTCGCAGCTGGCGCAGGGCATCGCCTATGCCACGCCGTGGCCGGAGCACCTGCTGAACGTGCCGGCGGCGAAGATGAGTGCGTTTGCCGACCAGCCTGGCGATTTCCTCGACTACCTGATGGCCGCCAACGCCTACCCGGGCGAGGCGCGCGAGGTGCTGGGCGAGCGTTACGTGTGTCGCCATTACTTTGCTGCCTACCTGCAGCAGCGCCTGCAGGAGGCCGCCGCGGCGAGCCCGGCGCAGCTGCAGGTGATCGCGCAGCCGGTACTGGGCCTGCAGCCTGATGACCACGGCTACCAGCTGACACTCGGCGATGGCAGCACGCTGCATGCCGCGCAGGCGGTGCTCGCCACCGGCAACAGCATGCGGCCGCTGCCGGTGGCCGGTGCCGACGCACTGCCCGCCGATGACGTGATCGAGGCCTGGGACTACGACGGTGTGCGTACCCTGGCCGGCGACCAGGCCGTGGCCATTGTCGGCTCCGGCCTGAGCATGGCCGACACCGTGCTGGCGCTGGTCGCCGCCGGTCATACCGGCCCGCTGCATGTGATCTCGCGCCATGGCCTGCTGCCGTTGCCGCACGCGCACGGCGGCCTGCCCAGCTTCGATCCGGCGGTGCTGCTGCCGATGAACCTGCGCCAGCGCCTGCGTGCGCTGCGTGGCTTCGCCCGTCAAGCGCAGGCCGATGGCCTGCCGTGGCAGGGCGTGATGGACCGCATCCGTCCGCACGGGCAGGCGCTGTGGTGCAGCCTCGACGAGGCCGACCAGCGTCGTTTCCTGCGCCATGTGGTGCGCTACTGGGACGTGCATCGCCACCGCATCGCCGAAGAGGTCGACGCACAGCTGCAGGCGCTGACCGAAAGCGGCCAACTGCGCATTCACCGGTCCCGCCTGCAATCCGTCGGCCGCGAAGGCGATGCCCTGCGGCTGTCGGGTCGCGATGCCAACGGCAATGAACAGCACTGGACGATCAGCGGGGTGATCAACGCCACCGGCGTGGAAACCCGCGCCAGCGCGCTGCGCAATCCGCTGCTGCAGCAGCTGCAGGCCGATGGCCTGGCCCGCCCCGGCCCGCATGGGCTGGGCCTGGACAGCACGGTGCCGGGCGACCGCCTGCGTGCGGCCGGTGGCCAGTCGCAGGCACGGCTGGGCGTACTCGGCAGCCTGCGCATCGGCAGCCTGTGGGAAAGCCTGGCGGTGCCTGAACTGCGTCAGCAGGCCCAGGCACTGGCCACCGAAGTGGTCGCAGGAGCCGCGACGGCGATGCCGTAAAATGGGGGCATGGATGTCTCCCACCTGCTTGATGGCCTGAACCCGGCCCAGCGCGAAGCCGTCTCCGCTCCTCCCGGCCACCACCTGGTGCTGGCCGGTGCCGGTTCCGGCAAGACCCGCGTACTCACCCACCGCATCGCCTGGCTGCATGAAGTCGATGGCGTGCCGACCCACGGCATTTTCGCGGTGACTTTCACCAACAAGGCGGCCGGCGAGATGCGCCACCGCATCGACGCCCAGCTGCCCCATGGCAGCCGTGGCATGTGGATCGGTACCTTCCACGGCCTGGCCAACCGCCTGCTGCGCCTGCACTGGCAGGACGCCAAGCTGCCCGAAGGCTTCCAGGTGATGGACTCGGACGACCAGCTGCGGCTGGTCAAGCGCGTGGTGCAGGCGCTGGAGCTGGACGACGGCAAGTACCCGCCCAAGCAGATCGCGTGGTGGATCAACGCGCAGAAGGACGAAGGCCGCCGCCCGCAGCACATCCAGCCCGAACCGCACGACGCGTGGCTGGAAACCATGCGCCAGGCCTACATCGAGTACCAGGCACGCTGCGACCGCGCCGGCCTGGTCGACTTCGCCGAGCTGCTGCTGCGCGCGCACGAACTGCTGCGCGACAACCCGGCGCTGCTGTCGCATTACCGCGCCCGCTTCCGCGAGATCCTGGTGGACGAGTTCCAGGACACCAACGCCATCCAGTACGCCTTCGTGCGCGTGCTGGCCGGCGATTCCGGCCACGTGTTCGTGGTCGGTGACGATGACCAGGCCATCTACGGCTGGCGCGGCGCCAAGGTCGAGAACGTGCAGGCCTTCCTGCGCGATTTCCCGGGCGCGCAGACCATCCGCCTGGAGCAGAACTACCGCTCCACCGCCAACATCCTCGGCGCTGCCAACGCGGTGATCGCGCACAACCCGGATCGCATCGGCAAGCAGCTGTGGACCGACAGCGGCGACGGCGAGCCGATCGATCTGTATGCCGCGTACAACGAGATGGACGAGGCACGCTACATCGTCGAGCGCGCCCGTCAGTGGGTGCGCGACGGTGGCAGCTACACCGAAGTGGCCGTGCTCTACCGCAGCAACGCGCAGTCGCGCGCGCTGGAAGAAGCGCTGCTGAGCGAACAGGTGCCGTACCGCGTGTATGGCGGCATGCGCTTCTTCGAGCGTGCCGAAATCAAGGATGCGCTGGCCTACCTGCGCCTGCTGTCCAACCGCAACGACGACGCGGCCTTCGAGCGCGCGGTCAACACGCCCACCCGTGGCATCGGCGACCGCACACTGGACGAAGTGCGCCGCGAAGCGCGTGCGCAGGGCATCTCGCTGTGGGAAGCGACCATGCTGGTCACCCAGGGCAGCGCGCTGGCCGCACGTGCGCGCAATGCGCTGGCCGGCTTCCTGGTGCTGGTCAACGAGCTGCAGGCGCAGACCCTGCACATGACCCTGGCCGAGCGGGTGGACCACGTGCTGGCCCGCTCGCAGCTGCGCGAGCACTGGAGCAAGGAAAGCCGCAACGCGCTGGATTCGGAATCGCGTACCGACAACCTCGACGAACTGGTCTCGGTGGCCTCGCGCTTCGTGCGCCGCGCCGACGACATCGAGGAAGTGGGCGAGGACATGGACGAGCTGGTCGCGTTCCTGGCCTATGCCGCGCTGGAGGCCGGTGAGGGCCAGGCGCAGGCGGGCGAGGACGGCGTGCAGCTGATGACCCTGCACTCGGCCAAGGGCCTGGAATTCCCGCTGGTATTCCTGGCCGGCCTGGAAGAAGGCCTGTTCCCCAGCGCACGTTCGCTGGAGGAAAGCGGGCGTCTGGAAGAAGAGCGCCGCCTGGCCTACGTCGGCATCACCCGCGCGCGCCAGAAGCTGGTGCTGAGCTATGCCGAATCGCGCCGCATCCATGGCCAGGACAACTACAGCCTGCCGTCGCGCTTCCTGCGCGAGATTCCGCGCGAGCTGCTGCACGAAGTCCGCCCGAAGGTGCAGGTCTCGCGACCGGCCTCGATGGGCGCCAGCCGGGTGATGGGCCATGCCTCGATCGAGGCACCGCCGGTCAAGCTCGGCGCGCTGGTTACCCATCCCAAGTTTGGCGAAGGCATGGTGACCGACTACGAAGGCAGCGGCGCACACGCCCGCGTGCAGGTCGAATTCGCCGACGCCGGCAGCAAGTGGCTGGTGATGGCCTACGCCAACCTGACGGTGATCTGATCACCGTCGAGCGGCGGGATACCTGTAGAGCCGAGCCTATGCTCGGCTGCTTGTACCGCCAAAAGCAGCCGAGCATGGGCTCGGCTCTACAATAGGCGGCACTTCTTTCAGGAACGCTCCCATGACCGAACCCGCGCTGCACGTCACCGTGACGTTGAATGCCCGGCTGCAGCCCGAACATCGCCACGAACTGTTCGAGGACCCACTCGATGCGCTGCTGCAGGCGGCCAATGTCGGCGAGATCACCGGCGGCGGCACGGCGATGTCCGACCTGGGTGAGGTCGAATACGGCGATATCGAAGTGGCGCTGGTCGATGCCGATGGCGTGCCCAAGCTGATCGACCTGCTGGAGCAGCTGGGTGCACCGAAGGGCTCGAAGATCCAGGGCGCGGGTGAAGCCGATCGCAGCTTCGGCGTGACCGAGGGCCTGGGCATCTACCTGGATGGCCTGAACCTGCCGGACGAGGTCTACGAACAGTGCGATTCCAACCACGTGTTCGAGCAGCTGTCGGAGAACATCGACGGCCTGGGCGAGATCTGCAGCTGGTGGCAGGGCCCGAGCGAGACCGCGCTGTACATGTACGGCCAATCGTTCGAGGCGATGCGCGATGCGATTGACGGGTTCGTGGCCAGCTACCCGCTGTGCCAGAACGCGCGGATCGTGCAGATCGCCTGAAGGCGGGCCTGATGTAGAGCCGAGCCCATGCTTGGCTGCTTCGTCCGCAGCCGAGCATGGGCTCGGCTCTACAGGAGCAGGTTATCGGCCGGCTGACTGCCGGGCGTTGTCGCGCTGGGCAAGATCCTTGCCCAGGTAATAACCGCCGCAGAACAGCACGAAGGCGGCGATGAGGCTCCACAGGATGATCCTTAGCGGGGAGCGTGGTGTCGGCTTGCCGTCCTGCATGCGGGTTCTCCCAAGGCGGCGCGGCGCCGCCTACCCAGCTTGCGCCGCAGTGATCGGGTACGCAAGCCGGCGGTGCGCACACGCCGCTGCGCGGCGCCGGATTGATCCTGCTCAAGGCGCCGCCTCCACATCCGGTGTGCAATGGTGTCGTTCCCATCTGGCAGACCGCCACGGAGCCCCACCATGTACAAGCGCATCCTGATTGCCACCGACGGGTCCGAGCTGGCCGACAAGGGCCTGGCGAAGGGCCTGGAGCTGGCCAAGGACCTCAATGCCGAGGTCGATATCGTCACCGTTTCCGAGCCGTGGGCCGTCGGCATGTACGACGCCATGGGCTGGAGCGTGGGTTACATGAACAGCCCCGAGTACAAGGCCGACCGCGAGGAAGGGGCGCAGAAGGTGCTGCAGCCGGCGCTGGCCAAGGCTGCCGAGCAGGGTATCACCGCCAACCCGGTGCACGTGCTGGACCGCTACGCGGCCGACGGCATCATCGAGACGGCGGCCGAGCGCAACAGCGACCTGATCGTGATGACCTCGCACGGCCGCCGTGGCGTGACCCGCGTGCTGCTGGGCAGCCAGACTGCCGAGGTGCTGGCACGCAGCACGCTGCCGGTACTGGTCATCCGCTGATCCATACCCGCAGATTCAAGCGTTCCCGGGGAGGGACCCGACGCCGGCCGCAGGATGCGCGCCGGCGTTGTTTTTTGTGGGGGCCGGGGTGGATCCACGCATGGCGTGGATCTACTGAGTTGCAGATCTACTGAGTTGCAGGGATCCGACCCCGGTCACATCACCAGCTGTACAGCTTCCAGTACACCGGCGACACGCCATCCTTGTCGTTGTCGAATCGGCCATCGCCGTTCTTGTCGTACATGTAGAACGGGGCACCGCGCGACGGCGTCACCTTGACCATGCGCAGCTGGCCGGACACACGGTATTCCTCGATGACATCGCCGTTGTCCATAGTGCGCTTGGAGACATCGGCGCCCTTGACGTCCACCGGGGGAGCACCCGCGCCACCCATGCTGGCGCAGCCAGCGAGCAGGAGCAGGGAAGCCAGCATCAGGGTCTTCATCGGCGGGGGCCTTTGCCTGGAAAGAGCCCTGATTATGCCCCATCGCGGTGTGCGCGCCGTGTCGCCGCGGTGCAGGCACGGGCGCGTAGAATCGGCGCATGAGCAGATTAGTCCTGATCGACGGGTCCAGTTACCTGTACCGCGCGTTCCACGCGCTGCCGCCCCTGTCCAATGCACAGGGTGAGCCCACCGGCGCGCTGTTCGGCGTGGTCAACATGCTGCGTTCGACGCTGAAGGAGCGCCCGGCCTACGTCGCGTTCGTGGTCGATGCGCCCGGCAAGACCTTCCGTGATGACCTGTACGACCAGTACAAGGCCAACCGCCCGCCGATGCCCAATGAGCTGCGGAGCCAGGTCGAGCCGATGTGCCGCATCGTCGAAGCGCTGGGCATCAGCATCCTGCGCATCCCCGGCGTGGAAGCCGACGATGTGATCGGCACGCTTGCGCTGCAGGGCCTGGCGCAGGACCTGAAGGTGACCATCTCCACCGGCGACAAGGACTTCGCCCAGCTGGTGCGCCCGGGTATCGAGCTGGTCAATACCATGACCGGCAGCCGCATGGATTCCGACGCGGCGGTGATGGACAAGTTCGGCGTGCGCGCCGACCAGATCATCGACCTGCTGGCGCTGATGGGCGACGCGGTCGACAACGTGCCGGGCGTGGAGAAGTGCGGGCCGAAGACCGCTGCCAAGTGGCTGGCCGAGTACCAGCACCTGGACGGGGTGATGGCGGCCGCGCCGACCATGAAGGGCAAGATCGGCGAGAACCTCCGCGCCGCGCTGGAGCGCCTGCCGCTGAACCGCGAGCTGGTGACCATCCGCACCGACCTGGCGCTCGAGGCCAGCCCGACCAGCCTGGCGCTGCGCGAGCAGGACGTGCCGGAGCTGACCGAACTGTATACGCGCTACGGCTTCACCCAGGCCCTGAAGGAACTGGGTGCGCCTGTGCCGGCGCCGGCAGCGGCCAGCGAGGCCACCCCGAGCCTGCGCGGTACCGCGGCCGGCTTCGCGCGGGGCAGCGCCGAGGCACCGGCAGCGGACACGCTGGATCCGGCGCTGGCCGCACCAGGTGAGTACGAGACCGTTCTGACCGCCGAGCAGCTGCAGGCTTGGGTCGAGCGCCTGCAGCAGGCCGAGCTGATCAGCTTCGACACCGAAACCGATGCGCTGGACGCGATGCGCGCGCGGCTGGTGGGCATCAGCCTGGCGGTCGAGCCGGGCAGGGCGGCCTACATTCCGGTCGGCCATGATTACCCGGGGGCTCCGGTCCAGCTGCCAGCGCAGCAGGTGCTGGACGCACTGCGCCCGGCGCTGCAGGACCCGGCGAAGAAGAAGCTGGGCCAGCATGGCAAGTACGACCTGCATGTGCTGCGCCGCCACGGCGTGGGCGTGCAGGGCTACCACGACGACACCATGCTCGAGAGCTTCGTGCTCAACTCCACCGCCACCCGTCACGACATGGATTCGCTGGCCCTGCGTTACCTGGGCTACAGCACCGTCAAGTTCGAGGACGTGGCCGGCAAGGGCGCCAAGCAGATTCCGTTCTCGCAGGTGGGCATCGACGAAGCCAGCCGCTATGCGGCCGAAGACGCCGACATCACCCTGCGCCTGCATCGCGCGCTGCAGCCGCAGCTGCTGGCCGAGCCGGCGCTGGACAGCGTGTACCGCGACATCGAGATGCCGCTGGTGCCGGTGCTGGCCAGCATCGAAGCCAACGGCGTGCGGATCGACACCGACGAGCTGCGCCGGCAGAGCCAGGACCTGTCCTCGCGCATGCTGTCCGCGCAGCAGAAGGCCACCGAGCTGGCCGGCCGCAGCTTCAACCTGGATTCGCCCAAGCAGTTGCAGGCGGTGCTGTTCGACGAGTTGAAGCTGCCGGCGGTGGTGAAGACCCCGAAGGGCCAGCCCAGCACCAATGAAGAGGCGCTGGAGGCGATTGCCGACCAGCATGAACTGCCGCGGGTGATCCTCGACTACCGCGGATTGGCCAAGCTGCGCAGCACCTACACCGACAAGCTGCCGGAGATGGTCAATCCGGACACCGGCCGGGTGCACACCAGCTACCACCAGTCCGGCGCCGCTACCGGCCGCCTGTCCTCGTCGGACCCGAACCTGCAGAACATCCCGATCCGCACCGAGGACGGTCGTCGCATCCGCCGCGCGTTCATCGCCCCGGAAGGCTGCCAGCTGCTGGCCGCCGACTATTCGCAGATCGAGCTGCGGATCATGGCGCACCTGTCCGAGGACCCGGGCCTGGTGCGCGCCTTCGAGCAGGGTGCCGACGTGCACCGGGCCACCGCCGCCGAGGTGTTCGGGCGCACGCTGGAGGAGGTGACCCCGAACGAGCGCCGCGCCGCCAAGGCGATCAACTTCGGCCTGATGTACGGCATGAGCGCCTTCGGCCTGGCCCGCAACCTGGGCATCGACCGCGGCCAGGCGCAGGACTACGTGGCGCTGTACTTCAACCGCTACCCGGGCGTGCGCGACTTCATGGAGCGGATGCGCCAGCAGGCCCGCGACCAGGGCTATGTGGAAACCCTGTTCGGCCGCCGCCTGTACCTGAACGACATCCACGCCCGCAACCAGGGCCTGCGTGCCGGGGCCGAGCGCGCCGCGATCAACGCGCCGATGCAGGGCACAGCCGCCGACATCATCAAGCGCGCGATGGTGGATGTGGACCAGTGGCTGCGCGACAGCGGGGCACCGGCACGGATGATCCTGCAGGTGCACGATGAACTGGTGTTCGAAACCGAAAGCAGTTTCGTCGAAGACTTGCGCTTGCAGGTGGTGGAACGCATGTCGCAAGCGGCCAAACTGCGGGTGCCGCTGGTGGTCGATACGGGCGTCGGCAGCAACTGGGATGAAGCGCACTGACCGCATTCCGGGCCGAAAACGACGTGAATTTGTTCATGAGTCGGGGGTTTCTGACTCGACCATGAATGTTGCCCCGATTGAATTTCATTAAATGGGGCCCCTTCACGAACCGTTAGTGTTCGGAGTGCTTCTATAACTCCCGACAGGCGCAATGCCTGTTGTGGATCTCTCCCATCCCCTGGAGCAGATCTCGGAACGGGGACTCCTCCCCAAGTGCCCGTTCCCCGGCCCCGTTGACCTCCCCCTGGTCAGCGGGGCTTTTTATTTGTGCCGTTGCCAGACGCCATCGCCTGCGCCACGCTGGGCCACCGTTCCGCAGGGGAAGACCATGCCCGACCTGTTCGCCCTGGCCATGCCGTGGTGGGAATTCATCCTGCGCGCGGTGGTGGTCTACGTCGTGGTGCTGGGCATGGTCCGGCTGGGCGGCAAGCGGGCTCTGGGGCAGATCACGCCGTTCGACGTGCTGCTGATCGTGCTGCTGGGCAACGCGGTGCAGAACGCGCTGCTGGGCACGGATACCTCGCTGGGCGGCGGCCTGCTGCTGGCGGCGACCCTGATCCTGCTGAACTACGGGGTGGGCTGGCTCACCACCCGGAATCGGCGCATGGAGCGGTTGATCGAAGGAGAACCCACCGTAATCGCGCGCGATGGTCGCCTGTTCGAGGCGGTACTTCGCCGCGAGCTGATCAGCCGCGCCGACTTCGATGCCGCGCTGCGCCAGCAGGGCGGGCTGCAGATTGAAGATGTGCAGATTGCCCTGCTGGAGACGACAGGGCACATCACCATCATCGCGCGGAAGGGCAGCTGACCAGCGCCGAGCCCACGCCCCGCGCGACGACACCCCTTAGAGCCAGTCGCGCGGCACCAGGTAGTCGGCCAGGCGCGATTCGGGGCTGCCGGGTTCGGGCGAGAAGCCGTACTCCCAGCGCACCCGCGGCGGCAGGCTCATCAGGATGCTTTCGCTGCGGCCACCGCTCTGCAGCCCGAACAGGGTGCCGCGGTCGTAGACCAGGTTGAATTCCACGTAGCGGCCGCGGCGGTACAGCTGGAACTCGCGTTCGCGCTCGCCATAGATGGCGTCCTTGCGCTGCTGCACGATCGGCAGGTAGGCGTCGAGGAAGCCATCGCCGACCGCGCGCAGATAATCGAAATCGCGCTCGAAGTCGCCGTGCAGGTCGTCGAAGAACAGACCGCCGACGCCGCGCGTTTCGTTGCGGTGGCGCAGGAAGAAGTACTCATCACACCAGCGCTTGTGCGCGGCGTAGCGTTCGTCGCCGAACGGTGCACACAGATCGCGTGCGACCCGGTGCCAGTGCTGCACGTCCTCGTCGAACGGGTAGAACGGGGTCAGGTCGAAGCCGCCGCCGAACCAGCTGGCCACCACTTCACCGTCGCGCTGCGCCTGGAAGAAGCGCACGTTGGCATGGGTGGTCGGCACGTATGGGTTGAGCGGGTGGAACACCAGCGACACGCCGGTGGCGCGCCAGGAGGCGCCCGCCAGTTCCGGGCGGTTGGCCGAGGCCGACGGCGGCAGGCGGCTGCCAGCAACGTCGGAGAAGCCGATGCCGGCCTGCTCGAACACCGCACCGTCGCGCAGCACGCGGGTACGCCCGCCACCGCCCTCTGCACGCTGCCACAGGTCTTCTTGGAAGCGGGCCCGGCCATCGACGGCCTCGATCGCCGCACAGATGCGGTCCTGCAGGTCGGTGAGGTAGGTGCGCACGCGCTCGAATTCGTTCATGGCGCGTACTTTACCGCAGGGCCAGGCCAACGCTGCGGACAGGCCCTGGCAGGCTCAGCGCTTGCGGTTGGAAGCGCGCGGCGCCGGAGTGTCCTCGGCCGTCGCTTCGTCCACCGCCTCCTGCAGGACGCGGCCCAGCTCCAGGGCGCTCCAGTTTCCGGTGTCCAGCACGTCGCAGGCGACGTGGCGCCCGCTGCGGTCGGCGGCACACAGCCGCTCCAGCGTCGCATGGGCGTCGACGTCGCTGCTGCGGCCCTGCGCTGCGACCAGGTTTTCGCAGCCCTCGCGCACGCCGGCACGGCACACGGTGGTGTAGTGCTCTGCCGCCTGTCGCCACTGGCCGGACAGCGCAAGACGGTTGCCAAGAATGTTGCAGCCCTGCAGCTTGCCCTGCGCGCAGCAGGCTTCGGCACCGCCGCTGGCCAGCGCCTGCGGGCAGTCCTGCGGCAGCGGCAGCACCGTGTAGTGTTTCGGCGGGCTGCAGGTGCTCGCGCCCTCGCCGGTCGGCACGAACACCTGGAAGCGTGTCCACGTGTCCAGGCCCAGCAGCTGGCCCCCGGGCAACGGCCGCAGCACGAAGTCGCCGCCCTTGTCGTGGCGGATGCGGATGTCGCCGTCTTCGACACGAGCACGCAGCTGGCTGTCCCAGCCGATGCCGACCCGTCCTGCATCGCCGAAGTCCAGCGTATCCATCAGGCCACCTGCGGCGCGGAAGGTGCCGCAGGGCAGCGCCGTAGCCGGCTGCGGTCGCAACGAGGCGCCCAGCGCCTGCAATGCAGGCAGGCGCTCGCAGGCGGCGCTGTCCTTGCCGGGCGCGCACGCTGTGGTCAGTGCCTGCACCGCCTGCAAGGGGTCGCCGGATTCCCACGAGAGCTCGGCCACGCGGCTGCAGAAGCCGCCATGGCCGACCTGCTGGCACAACTGCAACAGCTGCTGGCGCTGCGCGGCCGGCACCACTACCGGCGTGGAGGGTGACAGCACGGAGCTCACGGCTTCGACCATCGCCGCACCCATCGCGGCCTTGACGATCTGCTCCCGCAGCGCCGGATCCGCTTCCAGCGCCGCTGCGCAGGCCGGTGTCTCGTTGCTGAAGCCGCCATTCCGGCACGGCACAGGCAGTTCGATGCCGGCCAGTGCGGTATCGAGGAGGGCCTGTTGCTGCGCCTCATCCGGCGTGGCCGGCGCCCTGGCCTCGTCATGCCAGCGATCGGCCAGCTGCAGGCACATGCCGGGCACGCCTTCCCGGCACGCCGCTGCCAGCACGGTCGGGGTCGCCTCGTGGCGGTTGTCCAGGCAGGCCGCCGCATCGGCCAGGCAGCTGCCCGCAGCCGGCGCAGCGGCTGCGGCGCACTGTGCAGGGGCCTGCAGGGTGTAGACCGTGCCGTCCACCTCGAGGGTGCGGCCACGGTCGCGCACCTGCAGCGCGCTGGGCAGGCCATATTCCAGACTCACCAGCTGCAGCTTGCCTTCGATCTGCTGGAACGCGACCGGGGTCGGAGCGCTGCCGAAGTGCTTCTGCTCGCCACGGTTGGATGAGCTGACGCGCAGCGTGCTGCTGCCTTCGTCGGCCTTGAACAGGCCGCATTGCGGTGCCTGTGCCGCGGCCACCGGCGTGGCCAGCAGCAACGCCCAGGCCAGCCAGTGGCGGTACGGTGCGAGTGAGAGCATGTCGACTCGTTGACGATCAAAAGCAAAACGCCGGGTGCTGCCGGAGGCCCTGGCCCACACCCGGCAGAACTCAGCGGAAGCGCGCGCGCACGTCGGGGCGCAGCAAGCGCCAGGCCAGCCAGCCCTGCAGGCCGAGAAGCACGAACGACATGCCGACCACGGTCAGCGTGATCAGCCAGCGTTTCAGCTGCAGCTCCTGCAGCAGGGCCGGGTCATCGGCCAGCAATGGGATGAGGTCGCGCATGAACACGTCCAGCCACCAGGCGACTGCGAAGTTGCTCAAGCCGCTCAACAGCAGCAGCACCACGAAGCTCCACAGGGCCCAGCGACGTTCACGCAGCAGGCCCCAGCTGGACACGGTCGAGGCCAGGCACAACAGCGCGACGATCATTGACGCGGCCACCGGGTGCGCCAGCAGCCAGACCAGGCTGTGCAGCTGCTGGTGCTGCACTTCGCTTTCCACCAGGTGCCACAGCGCAAGGTGGTTCAGCGGCCACAGCACCAGTCCCTGCAGCACGAAGTAGATCGTCAGCAGCAGTGACAGCCAGAACGAGGCCTGTGCCACCGGGCGCACCCAGGCGTGATAGGCCGGGGACGGCGGCGAGGGGATCGACGGGATCGACATTGACATCCGATGTCCTTGCAGTCGGCGCCCGCCTGCTCAGCGGACCGTCACCCGGGTGGCGACCGCCGGCAGGATATGGTGTTCGCTCAAGGGTGCCAAGGGCAGGCCATGCGGCGGTTGCAGCGGCACCCAGGCCAGCTCGGCGATCTCGGCGCGCGCCTGCGGCGCACCGTCCACCTGCACCCACCAGGCCTGTGCCTGCACGCGGTGGCCGGGCTCGTTTACCGCCCAGTCCTCGAACGTGCCCAGCGCGATGGCGGCATCGGCGCACAGCTGTACCCCCAGTTCCTCGTCCAGCTCCCGGGCCAGCGCCTGCAGGGGCGCTTCGCCGGGTTCGGGCTTGCCACCTGGCTGGATGAAGCGGCGTGCACCGTGCTTGCGCACCACCAGCGCCTGGCCGCGGTCATCCAGGATGACCGCAGCCACGATCCGGATCGTGGCTGCGGCGTTGCTCACTTCAGGTTCTGCTCGAACAGCTTGAGGATGCGCTTGTACTGGTCCAGCCAGGAATCGGCGCGGACGTAGCCGTGGCGCTCCAGCGGATATGGTGCGATCGACCAGTTGTCCTTGTGCAGTTCGATCAGGCGCTGGGTCAGGTTCACCGAATCCTGGAAGAACACGTTGTCATCCATCATGCCGTGGGCGATCAGCAGGTTGTCCTGCAGGTTCTGCGCATACTCGATCGGCGAGGAAACGCGGTACGCCTCCGGGTCGATGTCCGGGGTGTTGAGGATGTTGCTGGTGTAGCCGTGGTTGTAGTTGTGCCAGTCCACCACCGGGCGCAGCGCGGCGCCGGCCTTGAACGTGCCCGGTGCACGGAACAGCGCCATGAAGGTCATGAAACCGCCATAGGAACCACCGTAGATGCCGGCGTGGTCACGGTCGCCCTGCTGGGTGTCCACCAGCCAGTCCAGGCCGTCCTTGTAGTCTTCCAGTTCCGGGTGCCCCATGTTGCGGTAGATGGCCGTGCGCCAGTCGCGGCCGTAGCCCTCGCTGCCGCGGTAATCCATGTCCAACACGATGTAGCCCTTCTGCACCAGCAGGTTGTGGAACATCTGCTCGCGGAAGTAGGCCGGGTAGCGCTGGTGCACGTTCTGCAGGTAGCCGGCGCCGTGCACGAACATCACGATCGGGTACTTCTTCCCCGGCTCCTTGTTTTCGGGCTCGTAGTACTTGGCCCAGACCACGCCGGCACCGTGCTTGGACGGCACTGCCACCAGCTTCGGCTGGATCCACTGGCGTGCCTTGTAGTCGGCGGTGCGGGTGTCGGTCAGCACGCGCGCCTGGCCACCGGCACTGGGCAGTACCGCCAGCTGCGGCGGCAGGTAGGCGCCGGAGTAGCGCACCAGCAGCTGCTGGCCGTCTGGGGACAGCGAGAAGTCCTCCACGCCGTTGAGGCTGGTCAGCTCGCGCACCTGGCGGCTGCCGGTGTCGACCGCGCAGACTTCGTAGTCATGCGGCGCCTGCTGGTTGCACAGGAAGTAGAAGCCCTTGCCATCGGCCGACGGCACCGGCGCCGAGGTTTCCCACTTGCCGCTGGTCAGCGCCTGCGGCTTGGCCGTGCCGGCCTGGGTATACAGGTGCGAGAAGCCCGATTCCTCCGACAGCAGCCACAGCGTGCGGCCATCGGCCATCCAGCCGAAATCGTTGAAGCCCCAGTTGATCCAGGCGTTGTCGGTCAGGCGGTGGCGGTTCTGCACACGGCCGTCGGCAGCGTTGACGCTGATGATCCAGCGGTCCTTGTTGTCGTTGGCACGCAGCATCACCGCGGCCTGCTGGCCATCGGCGCTCCAGCGGATGCCGCCGCCCATGAAGTCGCTCATCACCTGCACGCTGCGCTCACCCTTCAGCGCGTCCTTGCCGGCCTTGCGGCGCAGTTCGGCCAGCGGGTCGGTGCTGATGCCCGGCAGGCTGGCCAGCGAGAGCTTTTCGGCCTTGCCGGTGCGCACGTCCACGTACCACAGCGTGTGCGGCTCGAAGCCGTTGCGGCCGACGCGGGTGCGGGTGTCCTCGGTTTCCTCGTAGCCCGATTCGGTCACGTACAGCGGCATCTTGCTGGTGCGGCCGTCGTCGAAGTCCTTCGGCTTGGTCACCACGATCAGGTGGGTGAGGTCCGGCGACAGCACGCTGTCGGCGATCTCCACGTCGGCGCCCAGGTACACCGGGCCCGGCGCACGCGTCGGGTCGGCCTGGCGCCAGCGCTGGTCCTGGTCCTTCAATGCCTCGCGCTGCTCGCGGTCGCGGCGCAGGGTTTCCAGCGTGCGCAGCTGCTGGTCGCGCAGCACATCGGCCTTCGGCGGCGTACGCGGATCCTTTTCGGCCTTCAGGCTGGCCACCTGCTGCACGCCGCTGGCGGCGGTCCAGTGGAACCAGTTCTGGCCGACGCGCCAGATCACGCCATTGTCGGCGGCGAAGTTCACGTTGCCCGCGCGTTCGTTGCTGCGGGTGAGCTGGGTCAGCGCGCCACTGCGCAGGTCGCGCACGAACACATCGCCATTGCGCACGAAGGCGCTGCGGCTGCGGTTGCGATCGTAGACAGGCTCGGCCACGTCCAGGGTGCCGCGCTGGTCATCGGCCACCTGCGCGGCCACGCCGCCGGTCAGCGGCTGGCGGAAGGTGTCCCGTACCGGGCTGCCGCTGCGCTTGAGCTGGTACTCCACCTGCTGGCTGTTCCACGACCACCAGGCCTTCTCGACCGGCGGACCGATCCAGTCCGGGTCGGCCATCGCCTGTTCAATGGTGATCGGCGTCGGCGCGGCGTGCGCGGCCGGTGCGGCCAGCACGGCCGACAGCAGGAGGGACAGGGGCAGCACTCGGGACATGGGCGGACGGCACCAGAAGAGGAAACCGGCCAAGGGTAGCAGCCGTCCGGGCCGGGGGCAGGGGCCACAGGTCATGGCAGCGGCATTGGCAAAGTGGCGCAACCGGTTGCCGTGGTCGCGCATCCATTCTCCTGAACCCGCATCATCCACCGAACAGGAGCCCGACCATGCAGGAATTGATCCCGATCACCCTCTTCATCTGCATCGCCTACGCGATCCATGCCATTGCCGATGCCCGCGCGCGCAGCAAGCTGGTGGCCCCGCACGTGCCGGAGGAAGTGATCCGCTCGCTGGCCGTGCTGGAAGAAGAGCGCCGCCGCCAGGGCGCGCTGCGCTGGGGCATCAGCTTGGTCAGCTTGGCCGTGGCGATGGGCCTGCTGGAGGCGATCGGTGCACGCGAGCTGACCTTCGGCGCCGCCGCTGCGATGGTCGGCAGCGCCGGCCTTGGCCAGCTGCTGGCCTGGCACTTCACCCGCCCTGCCGCGCGCAAGGGCTGAGCCAGGACATGCCACGGGCACAGGGGGCGCCCCGCGCATGAGCCTGCTCGGCGAAGCGCTGTCGGCACTTCGGGGCCGTCGCCGCAACGATGCAGCGGCGACGGCGGCACCCGCTGCACCGCTGGATTCGGACCAAGCCTTGGTGCGGGCCATCATCGATGGCTCGCAGGCGGCGTTTTCGCAGCTGGTCGAGACCCATCAACGCGCCTGCGCGCATGTGATCGGGCGCATGGTGGGCGACCGTGATCAGGTGGCCGACCTGCTGCAGGAAACCTGCCTGGCCGTGTTCCGCCAGCTGCACCGGTTCCGCTTTGAATCCTCTTTGCGCACCTGGGTTTCACGGGTGGCTTACACCACGGCGTTGCAGCACCTGCGCCGGCGACGGCTGGAGGCGCAATGGATGGTGGCGGTGGAAGTACCCGAGGAACTGGGTATTGGCGATGAAGGGCCGGGGCCGGCTGAACTGAGCGAGGCGCTGCAGGCTGGTCGCCATCTTGGCGAGGCGCTGGAACGGCTGAGTGCACCGCAGCGGCTGATCGTCGGCCTGCATTACCTGGAGGATTTCGATCTGGCCGAGATCGAGCAGGTGACTGGGCTGGCACGCGGTACCATCAAGAGCCACCTGCACCGCGCGCGCCAGGTCCTGAAGCAGGAACTGACGCGGCATGCCACTGCCGGAGAGCTGCTGTGAACCCACCCACCGACCCTCGCGATGCGGAAGAGCGCGCGCTGGCGCAGGCGTTGCGTGAGCAGGCTCAGCAGGAACAGACACCGAATGTGAGCGAGGCGCTGCAGAAGCGCATTGCCGCCGAGTCGCGCGACAGTGGCGTGGGCTATGTGGTGGTGCAGGTAATGCTGGTGGGTGCGCTGCTGGCGGCCGGCGCTTGGTACTTCTGGGTCTAGAAGAACATTGACGCCCGCAACTGCTTTGGGACGTTTCTTCCTCCAACTTCCGATCAGATATCCAAGCGTCGGGCGTTGTCTCCACGTCGGCAGTTGGCCTTTCCCGTCAGACTCCGTCACGTCGGCCTCGTCATCAGTGGCAGTCGCTCTATCCAGGGTCCGCGAGCTACGTGTGTTTCCTGAGGAAAGTTGCAAACTCCATCCCTCCGCTTGAGTCGGAGTTTCACAATCAGAGACTCTCAACCATCAGCTTCCACGGGTATGGAGTGAGAATCACATGGACAGGTGCGCCAGTAATCCAACGCCGGCTGCAGTTGGATGATGCTCTACTACATCCAGCTTTCGCTTGCCCGTTTCAAGCAACGGATCGGCACTCATCTGGCAATCGCTCTCATGCTGGGTGCGGGGGTAGGGATCACCACCGTGATGCTCTCCATTGTTCTCCAGGCATCGTCGGATCCCGCACCAGGCCGGAGCTCCGCATTGTTCCGCCCGTACCTTGACGCGCGTCCAGATGCCCTGCGCAGTGGTTCCCCGGATCCGGGACAGGCACTGACCTGGCCAGATGCGAAGGCGCTTCTGGGCCAAGGTGGGACGTGGAAACAGGCAGCAATGGCAGGGGGGGCGGTGACGCTCTCCCGGCCGGGAGCCTCCAGCGAAAGGCTGCGTGCGAGGTTCGCTACGTCCGAAGTCTTCAGTGTGCTTGGCATTGCTGTTGTTCAAGGGCGCGCATGGACCGCCGAGGAGGGGCATGCTGCGAGTCGTATAGTGGTCCTGTCGCGTGCGCTCGCCGAGCGCGAGTGTGCACAGGACTGTGTTGGTCACCGGTTGGAACTGGGCAGGCGCACCTACACTGTTGTGGGTGTCGCGGAGGACTGGCATCCGGTGCCGATGTTTCAGGGAGATCTCACACGCTGGCCGTTTGTGGAACCTGACGAGATCTACCTGCCGGTTGAGACCGCAATCGCGGACAGGCTGACTGTTGTGGACGGGACGGCGATTTGGGGAGGTGACCAGGACACGGACCCTGCAGGAGCCAACGTGTCATGGCTTCAATTGTGGGCGTGGCTGCCCACCGCGGATGATGTCGCCGCCTACCGGGCGAATCTGAATGCCTATGCACAGGCAAAGGGCCTTCGGATCGAACCAGGCACCCAGCAGGTGGCACTCTGGCCGTTGATGGAGTGGCTGGACAGGCTGGGATTGGTTCCAGAGCGGGCCAGGATGCAGCTTCGGTTGTCACTGATCCTTCTCGGTGTGTGCATCGTCAACGCGGGGGCGCTGCTGAGCTTCAGTCTGGGGCGCCGTCGGCGGGAGCTCGCGATACGACGTGCACTTGGCGCGCGACGCCGGGACGTGTTCATCCAGCTCATGTGGGAATCCATCGCGGCGGGAGCCGCAAGCAGTGCGCTCGCTGTCGTCACCTATACGCTGGGAATCCGCGTGGTTGCTGCGGGAGACGTTCTGCCCAGCGCGATAACCGCGATGCATGCTGGGGCAATGCTGATGGCCGCCGGCCTGGGAGTCGTCACGACGTTGCTCTGTTCATTGGTCCCGTCGTTTGAAATCTGCAGGGTCAGCTCCCTTTCGAATGCCTTTGCGAAGGGGGTTGCCTGAAATGATCGAATCGATGAGGGAGACTCGACGGCATTTGGGATGCGCCGCACTGCTTGCAGTGCAGGCAGCGCTTGCAAGCCTGGCATGTGCGTTCGCACTGCAATCTGCGCTGGACAGCTTCGCCAGATTGAACACCGGGAGCATCCGGGAGGCAGCATCGATTGGTGTGGTCAGGGTATCCGATGTCGAAGAAGGCGCGGATGCAGCAGTGCAGCGGGCAGACCTGTCCGCGATCCGGCTGCCCGGTGTTCAGGACACGGTTGTGAGCGACGCTGTTCCGTTCGGAGGAAGAGCCCATCGATACGGCGTATGCACCAGTGAGTCGGCCATGGTGTATTCGATGAATGCGGGTACGACAGACGTTGCCGGATGTGATCGCATTCCCGTGGTAACTGCAAGCTCTGGTCTGCTGGCGATGCTGGGCGCGGGAATCGTCCTGGGGCGGGACGCCACGGAGGACGACATGGTTGAAGGCACTCCGGTGGTGCTGATCAGTGAATCGCTGGCTGCCCGACTGTTCGGAACGGAGAGTGCTGTTGGCCGCCACCTGTATTTCGGCCCCGGCAGCAGCCGGGTCATCATGGGCGTGTTTGCCTCTGTTGCTGGACCGGCACCAGGAGGTAATGAGCGGGACTCGCAGTGGGCGCTGCTTCCGGGCCTCCCCATGGGCGCCAGTCGCTACTATCTGGCGAAGTGGAGGTCGGAGGTTGATCGTTCATCGCTTGATCGTACTGTCGATGCGCTGCAGCGGCCTTACCGGATCGTGACTCCGGCCGGTGTCGAGACCCTGGCGGGATATCGCGATGCCTACGTCAAAGCTGATCGCTTTGCTACGACCGTGCTCGCGGTCATGACGGCCGTTGTTCTCGGTGTGCTGATGGCCGGCGTTTCCGGAGTTGTAGGCGCGTGGCTTGACCGGCGCCGGTACTCCATCGGGGTTCGACGGACATTGGGTGCTCGCAGGTCCGTGATCTTCGCCGAAATCATGTTCGAGGTTTCACTGTTCACCACGCTGGGCGCCCTGCTCGGCGCGGTGTCGTTGCAGTGGGTAGGGGCGCCGCAGGACGGCATCACAGGTTCACCGTGGTTCTCGATATCGAGCGCTGTCGTGCTGGTGATGGCGGCCTGCTTGACTGCACTTGTACCCCGCGCCCTGCGAATCGCCAAGGAGCCGCCCTTGGCCTTGCTGAAGCCCCTGTAGCCCATTCATCCTGTCACCCAGCTTCCCCTGCGACAAAGTGAAGCAGCGCGTCACCCGGTCGCATCTCACCTTAACGAAATCCTCCTAAAGTGGTCCGGTATCCCACCGGTCACAGGCAGGAGGCGTCCCTTGGACGCGTTGTTGTTGTCCCGGATCCAGTTCGGATTCGTCATCAGTTTCCACGTGCTGTTCCCCGCCTTCACCATTGGCACGGCCAGCTGGCTGGCCTTCATCGAATGGCGCTGGCTGCGCACGAAGTTGCCCGTGTGGCGCGAGCTGTATTTCTTCTGGCAGAAGATCTTCGCGGTGTCGTTCGGCATGGGCGTGGTCAGCGGCATCGTCATGGCCTTCCAGTTCGGTACCAACTGGCCGCGGCTGAGCGAGGTGGCCGGCACGGTGATCGGCCCGCTGCTGACCTACGAAGTGCTGACCGCGTTCTTCCTGGAAGCCAGCTTCCTCGGCGTGATGATGTTCGGCTGGGGCCGGGTCTCGCCGCGCCTGCATTTCCTGTCCACCTGCATGGTCGCGCTGGGCACGCTGTTCTCCACGTTCTGGATCCTGTCGTCCAACAGCTGGCTGCACACGCCGGCCGGCTACGAGATGGTCAACGGCATCGTGCATCCGGTGGACTGGTGGCAGGTGGTGTTCAATCCCTCGTTCCCCTATCGCCTGGCGCACATGGCGCTGGGTTCGTTCATCACCACCTGTTTCGTGATCGGTGGCGTGGGTGCGTGGTACCTGCGCAAGGGCACGCACGTGGAAGCGGGCCGGCGCATGCTGGTGGCAGCGGTGGCGTTCGCGGCACTGACCGTGCCGGTGCAGATTTTCGTCGGCGACATGCATGGCCTGAACACGCTCAAGCACCAGCCGATGAAGATCGCGGCGGTGGAAGCGCATTGGCATGAGACCCGGGAAGGCGAGGGCGTGCCGCTGGTGGTGTTCGCGCTGCCCAACGAGAAGGAGGAGCGCAACGATTTCGAAGTGGCCATCCCGAAGCTGGGCAGCGTGATCCTCACCCACAGCCTGGACGGCACCTTCGATCCTCTCACCTCGGTACCCGCCAGCGAGCGGCCGCCGGTGACGCCGGTGTTCTTCGCCTTCCGCATCATGGTCGGGCTGGGCACGCTGATGCTGCTGCTGGCCTGGGTGTCGGCGTTCCAGTTGTGGCGCAGGAAGCTGCTGGATTCGCCGTGGCTGCTGCGCGGCTGGAACTGGATGCTGCCCAGCGGCTTCATCGCGCTGCTGTCCGGGTGGTTCGTCACCGAGATGGGCCGCCAACCGTGGGTGGTGTATGGCGTGCTGCGCACCGCTGATGCGGTCGGCCCGCAGAGCGCGTGGATGACCGCGCTGTCGCTGGCGGTCTACGTCGTTGGCTACGCCTTCGTGTTCGGCTGGGGCATCTGGTACCTGGTGAAGATCCTGCGCCACGGACCGCGTCCGCACGATGATGGGCCATCGCTGGACCACGGCAGCCACACCCCGGCACGCCCGCTGTCGGCGGCCGACGAACCGCTGGAGGAGCGCTGACATGGACCTGATGACCTGGCTGCCGGTGGCGTGGTTTGCGGTGATCGGCTTCGGCGTGCTGATGTACGTGGTGCTGGATGGCTTCGTGCTCGGCATCGGCATCCTGGCCCCGTTCGCCGAGGACGAGGAGCAGTTGGACCTGATGATGAACACCGCCGCGCCGATCTGGGACGGCAACGAGACCTGGCTGGTACTGGGCGGCGCCGGGCTGCTGGCGGCGTTCCCGAAGGCCTATGCGGTGCTGTTGTCGGCGCTGTACCTGCCGGTGCTGTTGCTGGTGGTGGCGCTGGTGTTCCGCGGCGTAGCCTTCGAGTTCCGCTTCAAGGCGCATCGATCGCGCCGGCTGTGGAGCGTGGCGTTCGGCCTCGGTTCGCTGCTGGCGACCTTTGCCCAGGGCGTGATCCTCGGCACCCTGGTGCAGGGCATCCCGCTGGTGGACGGTACCTACCAGGGCGGCGCATTCACCTGGTTCAGCCCGTTCGCGATGCTGACCGGCGCTGCGCTGGTCGCCGGCTACGCGCTGCTGGGCAGCACCTGGCTGATCCTGAAGACCGAAGGGCGCGTGCAGGCGCTGGCCCGGCAGATGACCCGGCCGCTGGTGGTGGCGGTGATCGCGGCGATGGGCCTGGTCAGCAGCTGGCTGCCGTTCCTCGATTCGCGGTTGATGGCGCGCTGGTTCAGCGACGGCAACTTCTGGTGGCTGTCGCCGGTGCCGCTGTTGACGCTGGCGGTGGCCGCCGCGCTGTGGCGCAGCGCGACCCATCCGCGCCGCGACCTGCCGCCGTTCCTGCTCAGCCTGGCCCTGTTCGTGCTCGGCTTCCTCGGCCTGGTGCTGGGCATGTGGCCCTACCTGCTGCCGCCGTCGATGACCTTGTGGCAGGCCGCCGCGCCGGCCTCCTCGCTGGGCTTCAGCCTGGTCGGCCTGGTCATTCTGCTGCCGGTCATCCTCGGCTATACGGCGTGGTCGTACCGGGTGTTCCGCGGCAAAGTGCGCGCCGATAGCGGTTACCACTGATCGATTGAAGCGGGGCCCGCTGGTGCCGGGCCCCCTGTTGTGGAATGTGAAATCTGCACACCCCGGGCGGGACGTGCTAGCGTGCGCTCCTTTCCGGCAGCCAGGGGGGCAGCCGGCGACGTCCTGGACGGACGCACGGCTGCAGGAACGGGGGGCCGCCGCGCGTCGCCGTAATGGCTCGTGCCTATCGTTCTCCCGTTGAAGCACCTTCGCTAATGATCGAATTCTCCATCGTCGACTGGGCTGCCTGGGCGCCCGGCCTGAGCGAGCGTAGCCAGTGGCTGGGCTGGGCCGATGCGCCGTATCCTCCGGTTGGCGAAGACACGCCGCCGCTCGCCGAAATCCCGGCAATGCAGCGCCGTCGAATCGAGCGGCTGGGCCGGATGGCGATCCAGGCTGCCTGCTGGTGCGAGGACGGGCAGGGCGCTGACAGCCAGGTGCCGCTGGTGTTCGCCAGCCGCCACGGCGACGTGGCCCGTTCGATGGAGCTGCTGGGGGCGCTCGCCAGCGATCAGCCCCTGTCACCGACGGGGTTCGGCCTGTCGGTGCACAACGCGATCGCCGCGCTGTATTCGATCGCGCGCGGTCACCGCGGCAACTACCTGGCGCTGGCCGCCGGCCAGGCCACGGTCGAGACCGCCTGCCTGGAAGCGGCCGGTCTGCTCGCCGATGGCGCCCGCGAAGTGCGGGTGGTGGTCTATGAGTCGCCGCTTCCTGAAATTTACGCGACGTTTGCCGACGAACCTGACCCGTTCTTTGCCTGGTGCTGGCGCTTGACGGCGCCGATGCCGGGCCAGCCGATCCTCTCCCTGCAGTGGGAGGCGGCGCCGGAGGCCACTGCCACCGCCCCGGGCACGCTGCCGCACGCGCTGGACCTGCACCGCTTTCTGCTGTCCGGCGCGCCGGCGCTGGAGCACGTGGCTCAGGGCCAGCGTTGGCGCTGGGGGCGCCGTGGCTGAGGCGCTGCGCCGTCTCGATCATGCTTGGCGGGTGCTCGGCACCGGCCTGAGCTTTGCCGCATTCGGCTTGGGCGGGCTGCTGCTCGGCGTTCTGGTGATGCCGGTGTTGCTGCTGATGCGTGATCCGGTGGCGCGGCGCCGCCGTGCCCGGCGCGTGGTCCAGGTCGCGTTCGCCAGCCATCTGCGGCTGATGCGCGGGCTGGGGGTGATGACCTACGAGATCGAGGGCGGCGAACGCCTGCAGCGCGACGGCCTGCTGGTGCTGGCCAACCACCCGACCCTGATCGACGTGGTTTGCCTGATCTCGCTGCTTCCCAACGCCGACTGCGTGGTCAAGCGGGCGGTGGCCTGCAACCCGTTCATGCGCGGCCCGGTGCGGGCTGCCGGCTACATCTCCAATGACGATGGCGCCGGCCTGGTCGATGACTGTGTGGCCGCAGTGCGCGCTGGAGGCACCCTGGTCATCTTCCCGGAAGGCACCCGCAGCGTGCCGGGGCAGCCACCGCGGCTGCAGCGCGGGGCCGCCAACATCGCCGTACGGGGCCGCATCGACGTCACCCCGGTGCGGATCACCTGCAGCCCGCCAACGCTGACCAAGGGGCAGAAGTGGTATCGTGTCCCCTCACGTCGCTTTCACGTTCGGCTGCAGATCGGCGAAGATATCCCGATCGCGCCATTTCTGGCCGAAGACGACTCGCCAAGGGGGGATGCCTTGGCGGCCCGTCGCGTCACCGAGCACCTTTCTCGTTATTTCGACCTGTCTGGAGATCCGAACCGTGCAAGCACTTGAGCACGAGATCAAGGAATTGATCATTTCCTCCCTTTCGCTGGAGGACATCACGCCGGAGGACATCGATCCGACCGCGCCGCTGTTCGTCGAGGGCCTCGGCCTGGATTCGATCGACGCGCTGGAGCTGGGACTGGCGCTGCAGAAGAAGTACGGTGTCAGCCTCTCGGCCGATTCGGAAGAAACCCGTCGCCATTTCTCCAGCGTGCGCGCGCTCGGCGAGTTCGTCGCCGCCCGCCAGTCGTAACGGCGCCAGGAATTGCCATGACCAAGAATGAACTGTTCGAACGCATCGTCAGCATCCTGACCGACAGCTTCGAGATCGAAACGGCCCGGATCACCCCGGAAGCCCGCCTGTACGACGACCTGGACATCGACAGCATCGATGCGGTGGACCTGATCGTGCAGCTCAAGCCGCTGCTCGGCCGCAACCTGCAGCCGGAAGCGTTCAAGGCCGTGCGTACCGTGCAGGACATCGTCGATGTGGTGCACAGGCTGCTGCCGGACCAGGCAGCCGCCTGACCGCAGCGCCGACGGCTCCACCATGGCACGCGCACGCACGGTCGTGGTGGCTGCGATCTCGCTGGCCTACCCGGTACTGGTGTACCTGGCGATGGGTCGTTTCGAGCCACGCTGGCTGTCGCTGCTGCTGTTCACCCTGGCCCTGCTGCGCGCGCTGAGTTCGCGCCAGCCGCTGTGGTGGGCCGCAGCGGCGGGCACCGGCCTGCTGGCGGTACTGGCTACCGTGCTCAACCAGGCCCTGCCACTGAAGCTGTACCCGGCGCTGGTCAATGCGGTGATGCTGGCGGTGTTCGGCACCAGCCTGCGCTTCGGGCCACCGCTGGTGGAGCGCCTGGCGCGGCTGCAGGAGCCGGACCTGCCCCCGTTCGCGGTGGCCTATACCCGACGCGTCACCCAGGTGTGGTGCGGGTTTTTCGTTCTCAACGGTAGCCTGGCCCTGCTGACCGCGCTGTACGCGTCGGACCGGGTCTGGATGCTCTACAACGGATTGTTGGCGTACGTGATGATGGGCGTGTTGTTCGCAGGTGAGTGGCTGGTGCGGCGGCGGGTGAAGGCGGCGCACGTGCATGGCTGAGTGGATTGCCCTGGACCGGCTGCTGCTGGAGGCGCGGCCGCAGCGCAATGTTGGCGTCTGCGATGGCGAGGTGATCGACCACGCCCGCTTCCGCCAGCGCGTGCTGGGCTGGCGCGCCGCCTTTGCGGCGGCCGAAGGCCGCGACTGGGCCCTGTACTTCGATGACGCCGTGGCCTTCGCGGCGGCGCTGTTCGGTGCCTGGCATGCCGGCAAGCGGGTGTTCCTGGCGGCCGACAACCTGCCGGCCACGCTGCAGGCACTGCAGCCGCAGGTGAGCGGTTTCGCAGGCGACGTGTCGGCCGACTATCGCCCGCTGGCGGCGCTGGACGCCACGCTGGACGACGAACTGCAGGTGCTGGACGAACGCGCCTGCGAGCTGTGCGTGTTCACCTCCGGCAGCACCGGCCAGCCGAGTGCGATCGGCAAGCGCCTGGACCAGCTGGCGCGCGAGGTGGAGGCGCTGCAGGCCGCGTTCGGCGCGCAGATGGAGGGCGTGCAGGTGCATGGCACGGTATCCCACCAGCACATCTACGGCCTGCTGTTCCGCGTGCTGTGGCCGTTGGCCGCCGGCCGCCTGATCCATCCACGCCGGTTCTTCCATGAAGACCTGGTGGGTGCGCTGGCCGGTACCGACACGGTGCTGGTGGCGACGCCAGCCCACCTCAAGCGCCTGCCCGAGCAGCTGGACTGGGCCAGCCTGCATGGCCGCCTGCGCGCGGTGTTCTCCTCCGGCGGCCCGCTGCCGGAAGAAGCCGCACGCCAGGTGCGGCAGTGGCTGGGTGTGGCGCCGACCGAGGTTTACGGCAGCAGCGAAACCGGTGGCATCGCCTGGCGCCGCTGGGACACCGACCTGCCACCGTGGCAACCGTTGCCGGGCGTGCAGTGGCGCATCGAGGATGGCTGCCTGGCCGTCGCCTCGGCGCATCTGGAAACCCTCGACTGGTGGCGTACCCAGGACCGCGTGGAAGCGTTGGCCGATGGCCGGTTCCGCCTGCTGGGCCGGGCCGATCGCATCGTCAAGATCGAAGAACGCCGCGTCTCGCTGGATGCATTGGAGCGCGCGCTGCGCGAAGACGCCGAAGTGGACGACGCGCGCGTGCTGGTCCTGCCCGGCCAGCGCGAGCAGCTGGCGGCCGTGGTGGTACCGGCTGACCGGGCGCTGCTGGCGGGTGGTGACACCGCGCGCCGCGCCCTGGGCCAGCGCCTTGGCGCGCGCCTGGCGCACGCGCATGACGCAGTGACCCGGCCGCGCCGTTGGCGCCTGGTGCAGGCGCTGCCGATCAATGCGCAGGGCAAGGTAACCCAGGCGGCGCTGGCAGCGCTGTTCCAGCCACTGATGCCGGTGCCGGTCTGGAACCGCCGCGACGCCGCCAGCGCCACCCTGCGCATGACCCTGGACCCGACGCTGCGGCCGTTCCAGGGCCACTTCCCCCAGGCAGCGATCCTGCCCGGCGTGGCGCAGCTGGATTGGGCGGTGCGTTTCGGCCGCCAGGTGTTCGCAATGCCGGCAGCGTTTCTGCGCATGGATGCGGTGAAGTTCCAGCATGTGGCCCGCCCCGGCGATGAGCTGACCCTGCAGCTGGACTGGGATGCCGCACGCAGCGCGCTGGCCTTCCGTTACACCTCCAGCCATGGTGTGCATGCCAGCGGCAAAGTGGTCTTCGCCGATGCGGACTGATCCGGCCGTTGCCGGTGCCGCATTCGCGCCACTGGTGGTGATTCCCGTCTACGACCACGAGCACGCCATCGCGGCGGTGCTCGACGGCGTGCAGGCCGCGGGACTGCCCTGCCTGCTGGTCGACGATGGTTCGCACGATGGGTGCGCGGCGGTGCTGCGCGCGCTGGCACAACGCCAGGGTGTCGACCTGCTGCGCCTGGACATCAACCAGGGCAAGGGCGGGGCAATGCTGGCCGGTTTCGCCGAGGCCGGCGCGCGAGGCTACAGCCACGTGCTGCAGATCGATGCCGACGGCCAGCATGATACGGCTGACCTGCCACGCTTCATCGAAGCCGCGCGCCTGCACCCGGGTGCAGTGATCTGTGGCATTCCGGCCTACGACGCCAGTGTTCCCAAGGCGCGCCTGTACGGTCGCTACGCCACCCACATCTGGGTCTGGATCAACACGCTGTCGCTGCACCTGCGCGACACCATGTGCGGCTTCCGCGTGTATCCACTGCCGCCGGTGCTGCGCGTGATCGGTGAAGAGACCATCGGCCGGCGCATGGACTTCGATACCGAAATAATGGTGCGCCTGTACTGGCGCGGGCTGCCGGTCGAGCACCTGGCCACGCGCGTGACCTATCCTGCCGATGGCGTGTCGCACTTCGATGTGTGGCGCGACAACGTGCGCATCAGCCGCATGCATACCCGTCTGTTCTTCGGCATGCTCTGGCGCGCGCCGCGCCTGCTGTGGCGCCGCCTGCGGGGGCAGCGCTGAGATGACGGCCGCGCAGGGCGCCCCACACTGGGCCGACATCGGCGAATCCACCTCGGTGGCCGGCGTGCTGTTCCTGTGCTGGGTGCACCGCTGGTTCGGGCGCTGGCCGTTCCGCCTGTGCGTGTGGCCGGTGGTGGCCTGCCATTGGCTGGGCAACCGTGTAGGGCGCCAGGCCTCGATGCAGTACCTGCAGCGGCTGCAGGCGCACAGCGGCGTGCTCGGCCGCGCGCCGAAACGGCGTGACAGCCTGCGCCACTTCTTTACCTTCGCCGACACGATGCTGGACAAGATCCTCGGCCTGGGCGGGCGCTACCCGGCCGAACGCATCCACCTGCACCGCGACCTGGTGCTGCAGAAGATCGCGCGCCGCGAGGGCGGGCTGATCCTCACCGCGCACATCGGCTGCCTGGAGCTGTGCCAGGTGCTGGCCGAGCAGGTGCCGGGATTCCGCATCACCGTGCTGGTGCATACCGCACACGCGCAGCGCTTCAACCGTCTGCTGCAGCGGCTGGACCCGCTGGCGGCGGTGGAACTGGTGCAGGTGACCGAAATGGGGCCGGCCACGGCGGTGATGCTGGCCGAGCGCGTTGCGGCGGGGGGCTTCGTTGCCATCGTCGGCGACCGCACGCCGGTACAGGGTGGCCGCAGCGTCACCGCCGATTTCCTTGGCCACCGCGCCCCGTTCCCGATCGGCGCCTATGTACTCGCCGCCGCGCTGGGGTGCCCGGTCTACACCATGGCCTGCCTGCACCAGGGCGAGGGCTATCGCGTTGCATTCGAACAGTTCGCCGACCGCATCGTGCTGCCGCGTGGCTCGCGCGACGCCGCACTGGCCGAACAGGCACAGCGCTTCGCGCGCTGGCTGGAACTGCAGGTCATCCAGTCCCCGTTGGACTGGTTCAATTTCTTCCCCTTCTGGGATCAGGCTCCGCATGACGACTGACGCCGTACCCGTGTGCCGCTTTGGCGATGCACCGTTGACCATCGAAGACGTGGTTGCCCTGGCCCAGCGCCAGTGCGAGGCCGCGCTGAGCGACGCGCCGGCGTTCCGCGCGCACATCCAGCGCGGCGCCGACTTCCTCGACCGACTGCTGCGCGAGGATGGCGTGATCTACGGTGTGACCACCGGCTATGGCGATTCGTGCACGGTGAACATCCCGCCGGCACTGGTGGCTGAACTGCCGCACCACCTGTACACCTACCATGGCTGCGGCCTGGGCCGTTACCTGGACCCGGTCGAGACCCGTGCGGTGCTGGCCGCGCGCCTGGCCTCGCTGGTGCGTGGCATGTCCGGTGTCAGTGTGCCGCTGCTGGAAGGCCTGGCCACGCTGCTGCAGCACGACGTGCTGCCGATGATTCCGGCCGAAGGCTCGGTCGGTGCCAGTGGTGACCTCACGCCGCTGTCCTACGTGGCGGCGGTGCTGTGCGGCGAGCGCGAGGTGCTGCACGACGGCCGCGTGCGGCCGGCAGCCGAGGTGCTGGCGAAGATCGGCATGACCCCGCTGAAGCTGCGGCCGAAGGAAGGCCTGGCGATCATGAACGGCACCGCCGTGATGACCGGCCTGGCCTGCCTGGCCTGGCAGCGCGCCGACTACCTGGCACGCATGGCCACGCGCCTGACCGCGTTCAACGTGCTGGCCAGCGACGGCAACGCGCACCACTTCGACGAAACCCTGTTCGCGGCCAAGCCGCATCCGGGCCAGGGCCGCATCGCCGCGCGCCTGCGCAGCGACCTGCACAGCGAGCGTCCGCCGCGCAATGAACAGCGCCTGCAGGACCGCTATTCGCTGCGCTGCGCGCCGCATGTGATCGGCGTGCTGGAGGACAGCCTGCCGTTCCTGCGCCAGCTGATCGAAACCGAACTGAACAGCGCCAACGACAATCCGCTGATCGATGCCGACGGCGAGCGCATCCTGCATGGCGGCCACTTCTACGGGGGCCACATCGCGCTGGCGATGGACACCCTGAAGAACACCGTGGCCAACGTTGCCGATCTGCTCGACCGCCAGCTGGCGCTGGTGGTCGATGCCCGCTACAACCATGGGCTGCCTGCCAACCTGTCGGCGGCCACCGGCCCGCGCGCGGCCATCAACCATGGCCTGAAGGCACTGCAGATCAGCGTGTCGGCGTGGACCGCCGAAGCGCTGAAGCAGACCATGCCGGCCAGCGTGTTCTCGCGTTCGACCGAATGCCACAACCAGGACAAGGTCAGCATGGGCACCATCGCCGCGCGTGACTGCCTGCGCGTGATCGAACTGACTGAACAGGTGGTGGCCGCGATGCTGATCGCTGCCCGCCAGGGCCTGGCCCTGCGCGAACGGGTTGGCCTGAACGCGCAGCTGCATGGCAGTCTGGCCGACATGTACGCCGACCTGGGGCAGCGCATCGCCCTGGTTGAAGAAGACCGCGCGCTGGATCGCGAACTGCGGGAACTGCTGGTGGAGATCCGCGCGCAACGTTGGGAGCTGTACGCCGGTGAATGAGGTTATTGAACGGGTTGGCGAAATTGCGTTGACGCCCGCCTTCCATGACTGCGATCCGATGAACGTGGTCTGGCATGGCAACTATTTCAAGTACTTCGAGATCGCGCGCTGCGCGCTGCTCGGGCGCTACGACTACGACTATCCGCAGATGCTCGAGTCGGGCTACCTGTGGCCGGTGGTCGATGCGCGGGTGAAGTACGTGCGGCCGCTGCTGTTCAACCAGGCCCTGCGCGTGGTCGCGCGCATCGTGGAATGGGAGAACCGGCTGAAGATCGAGTACGAAATCCTCGATGCGGAAAACGGCCAGGTGCTGACCCGCGCGATGACCATCCAGGTCGCGGTGGACGCGGCCAGCAAGGAAATGCAGTACCAGTGCCCGCCGGTACTGTGGGAACGCCTGGGAGTGCCTGCACCGTGAACACCCTTGTCCGTCTTTCCAGCGCGCTGCTGTGCGCGCTGATTTTCGTTGCCGCACCGCAGGTGCAGGCGGCCGACCCCGCCATTGATGCGATCACCCAGGCGGTGGCGCGGCCGGACGTGCTGCGTGGCCAGTTCAGCCAGGAAAAGCAGGTCAGCGGCTTCAGGAACCCGCTGCGCTCGCAGGGCCAGTTCGTGGTCGCCCGCCGGCACGGCGTGATCTGGACCACGCTCAAGCCGTTCCCCTCCGAAGTGGTGGTGACCGCCGACCGCATCCTCAGCCGCCAGCGCGATGGCAGCACCCGTGTCGAGCTCGATGCACGGCAGCAGCCGGCGATGCGTTCGGTCAACGCGATCATGTTCGCGCTGATGAGTGGCGACGTGCAGGCGCTGTCCAGCCAGTTCAACGTGGCGGCCAGTCGTGAAGGGCAGGGCTGGCGGCTGCGGCTGACGCCGAAGTCGGCGATGCTGGCCAAGGCCTTCCAGTCGCTGACCCTGCAAGGTGACCGCTACGTGCGCCAGGTCGAGATCGTCGAGGCCAACAAGGACCGCACGCAGATCCAGTTCAGCGCGTTGAGCGAGGCGCCGGCCACGCTCAATGCCGACGAGGCCCGCCGCTTTGAGTGAGGCCGTGGCATCGAACGCACCGGACCGCCTGCGGCGCTGGTGGCACTGGCTGGGCATCGCCTGGCTGGTGCTGCTGCTGGCGCTGGGCGCACAGCAGTGGCAGCTGTGGAGCCAGCAATCGCGGATCGACACCGACATCCTCGCGTTGCTGCCGCAGGATGCGCGTGACCGCCTGTTGAGCGACGTCACCCGGCGCATCGCCGATGGCAGTTCACGGCAGGTGGTGGTGCTGCTGGGCAGCCAGGACGGTGCCGCCGCCAAGCGCGCGCAGTCCGCGTTCGCTGCGGCTATGGCCAAGGATGCCGATCACGCGTTGCTGGTGCCCAGTGGTTCCATCGAGGGCTGGTTCGATGAGGCGCGCGCGTTCTACGCGCCGTACCGCGACCGCCTGCTGACCCCGGCCCAGCGCGAGCAGCTGCAGGGCAGCGAGCCGGGCGCGTTGGCGGAGCAGGCGTTGGCTGCGCTGTACGGTCCGATGGGCGCCCCACGCCTGACCGATTGGCGCCAGGACCCGCTGTCGCTGTGGCCGCAATGGTGGCAGCAGCAGGCGCAGGGCTCGGGGTTGCGGCTGGGCGATGACGGCCTGCTGGAAGCCGAGGGCAGGCATTGGGCCGTGCTGCAGTTCGATACACCTGGTTCGGCATTCCAGCTTGACGGCGAACGCCATCTCGATGGCCTGCTGGAACGCGCCGGAAAGGCGGCCAAGGCCGTAGCACCGGAGCTGGAGATCCTGCACGCCGGCGTGCCGCTGCATGCCGAGGCAGCCGCAGTGCAGGCCAACCGTGAGATCAACACGATCGGCTGGGGCTCGCTGGCCGCGGTGCTGCTGCTGGTGTGGCTGGCGTTCCGTTCGCTGCGCCCGATCCTGCTGGTCGCCGCGTCATTGCTGATCGGCTGCGGCGTGGCACTGGCGGTGACCGTGCTGGTGTTTGGCAAGGTGCACGTGCTGACCCTGGTGTTCGGTGCATCGCTGGTGGGTGTGGCCGAGGATTACGGCATTCACTGGTTCGCCTCGCGCCAGGCCGAGCCGGCCGATCGTCGCTGGAAGCTGCTGCGGCACCTGCTGCCCGGCCTGTGGCTGGCCCTGCTGACCAGCGCGCTGGCCTACCTGGCACTGGGCCTGGCCCCGTTCCCGGGCCTGCGCCAGATGGCACTGTTCTCGGTGGTCGGTCTGGCGGCTGCTTTCCTCACGGTGATCTTCTGGTTCCCGTGGCTCGATGGCGGCGAGATCCGCCAGACCCGGTTCTCGCAGTGGCTGGGCAATACGCTGGAACGTTTCCCGCGCCTGCATGGCCGTCGCGCGGTGACGATGTTCGTGGTGATCACGCTGGCACTGTCTGCAATCGGCATCGCACGCCTGCACAGCAACGACGACCTGCGCAGCCTGCAGTCATCACCGCCAGCGTTGATGGCGCAGCAGATCCGCCTGAGCCAGCTGCTGGGCATGCCCAGCCCGGCGCAGTTCTACCTGGTGCAGGGCGCGGATGCTGCGCAGCTGCTGCAGCGCGAGGAAGCACTGACCGAGCGCCTGCGTGTACTGGCCAACGACAAGCGCATTGGTGGCTATCGCGCGATCAGCGATTGGCTGCCGTCGCCGGCGCGCCAGCAGGCCGATGCCGCGCTGACCGCGAAGGTGGAACCTGGCGTGCTGTCGGCCGTGTCCGAGGCGGTGGGAGAGCCGCTGCAGCGTCCGCAGTTCGCGGATGCGCCGCTTACCGCCGAAGCCTTTCTGGCCTCGCCCGCCTCGCAGCCGTTCCGTCACCTGTGGGTGGGCGCGGTGGGCGGGCAGATGATCAGCGTGGTGATGGTCGATGACCTGTCGCGTGCCGATGCGCTGACCACCCTGCGTGGCGCGGCCGAGGGCCTGCCCGGCGTGCGCTGGGTGGACCGTACCGCCGACTTCTCGCAGCTGCTGGGCCACTACCGCAAGCTGATGGGCGGCCTGCTGCTGGTCGGCATCGTGCTGGTGTTCGGCGCGCTGTGGCTGCGCTACCGACGCCAAGCCTGGCGCGTGTTCGCACCGACCCTGATTGCCGGTGCACTGACCCTGGGCCTGCTGGGCCTGTTCGGCCAGCCGCTGCAGCTGTTCAACGTGCTGGCGCTGATGCTGCTGCTGGGCATGGGCATCGACTACGGCATCTTCCTGATCGAGCACCGCGGTGATGCCAGTGCCTGGCTGGCGGTGTGCGTGGGCGCGGCCAGTACCTGGCTGTCGTTCGGTCTGCTGGGCCTGTCGCAGACCCCGGCGTTGCGCGCGTTCGGCCTGACCCTGCTGTTCGGCATCGGCCTGGTCTGGCTGATCTCGCCGCTGTTCCGTCCGCCGCCGCACGATCTGCCGCCGGCCTGAGCCTGTTTTCCGACTTCCTTCTTTCCACTTGATCGAGCAACAAGGACGCACCGATGAACACTGCTGTGGATGCTGTCGAACGTACTGAAATCCTGATCATCGGCGCGGGCCCGGCCGGTTCGGTGGCTGCGGCGATGCTGCGCCAGCAGGGCCGCCAGGTGCTGATGCTGGAACGCCAGCAGTTCCCACGCTTCTCCATCGGCGAAAGCCTGCTGCCGCAGAGCATGGAGTACATCGAGGCGGCCGGCCTGCTGCAGGATGTGGTCGAGGCGGGCTTCCAGTACAAGAACGGTGCCGCCTTCGTGCACGGCGAAGCGCGCACTGCATTCGACTTCAGGAAGAAGTTCTCGCCGGGTTGGGGCACCACCTACCAGGTGCAGCGCGCCGACTTCGACAACGTGCTGGCACGCGGTGCCGAGCGCATGGGCACCACGCTGCGCTTCGGCGACGAAGTGCTTGCGGTCGAGCCGGGCGAGCAACCGGCGGTGACGGTGCGCCGCCCGGACGGCAGTGAATACCGCATCGAGGCCGATTTCATCCTCGATGCCTCCGGCTTCGCGCGCCTGCTGCCGCGGCTGCTGCAGCTGGAGTCGCCTTCCAACTTCCCGGTGCGCGGCGCGATCTTCTGCCACGTGCGCGACAACATTCCGGCCGAAGCGGACTTCGACCGCAACAAGATCCTGATCACCACCCATCCCGAGCACATCGACGTCTGGTACTGGACGATCCCGTTCTCCAACGGCTGCTGCTCGCTGGGCGTGGTCGCCGAGCCGTCGTTCTTCGAGCGCTACGAGGGTGACGACCTGCAGAAGCTGCAGGCCATCGTCGGCGAGGACCCCAACCTGACCCGCCTGCTGGCCAACGCCGAATGGGCGGTGCTGCCGGTGCGCCGCATCACCGGCTACTCGGCCAACGTCAGTTCGCTGTGGGGGCCCGGCTACGCGTTGCTGGGCAACGCCGGCGAGTTCCTCGATCCGGTGTTCTCGTCCGGTGTGACCATTGCCTTCAAGTCCGCGCAGCTGGCCAGCGAATGCCTGGCGCGCCGCTATGCCGGTGAAACCGTCGACTGGGAAGCTGAATTCTCGATCCCGCTGCGCGCCGGCGTGAAGACCTTCCGCCGCTTCGTCGAAAGCTGGTACGACGGCGGTTTCCAGAAGATCATCTACCACCCGCAGCAGCAGCCCGAAGTGCGCGACATGATCAGCTCCATCCTGGCCGGCTACGCCTGGGACACCAACAACCCGTATGTGGCCGACGAAAGCGGCCGTCGCATGCGCGTGCTGGAGGAACTGTGCAGCGCCTGATCTTCCGTACTGCGGCCCTGCTGCTGTGCCTGCTGCTGGCCGCCTGTGCCGGGCGCATGCCCAAGCCACAGGTGGAACTGCCGCCGCTGCGCCTGTCGCCGGCCAGCCTGCCGGCGCCGCTGGCGCTGCAGCAGCAGCTGCACTTCCGTTTCGGCAGCCATGAGCGCGACCTCGATGCGCTGCTGGAAGCCGATGCACAGCGGGTGCAGCTGGCGGTGCAGGCGATGGGCCAGACCGGCGTGCGCCTGCAGTGGGACGGCCAGCAGCTGACCCAGCAGCGTGCGCCGTGGTTGCCGCCGCAGGTGCGTGCCGAGCGTGTGCTGGATGACCTGCAGTTCGCGCTGTGGCCGACCGCGGCCATCGCCGCAGCGCTGCCGGCCGGCTGGGAGGTCATCGACGACGGCCACCAGCGCAGCTTGTCGCGCGACGGCACGGTGTGGCTGCTGCTGCAGCGCCTGGACGATGGCAGCGTGCAGCTGGACAACCGCGCCGAAGGCTATGCGCTGCGCATCGAATCGATCGATATGGCCGGGCAGGACCCATGAGTGCACCGATCTACCTGAACGACCTGGGCGTGGTCTGCGCGCTCGGCGATGGCCGCACTGCGGTCGCGTCGGCGATGTTCGCCGATGTGCCGGGCGGGCTCAGCGACAACGACAGCCTGCTGCCGGGGCGCACCCTGGCGCTGGGAGAGGTCCGCACGCCGCTGCCGGCGCTGGAAGACCTGCCGGTGGCCCTGCGCGGGCGCAACAACGCCCTGCTGGACGTGGCGCTGGCGCAGATCGCACCGGCGGTGGCCGCGGCGATTGCCCGCCATGGTGCCGAGCGCGTGGCGGTGGTGCTGGGCACCAGCACCTCGGGCATCGGTGAATCCGAGCAGGCCCTGCGCAGCCACGCTGAACAGGGCCAGTGGCCGCAGGGCTTCGATTACGCCCAGCAGGAAATGGGCACCGCCGCGCAGTTCGTGCGCCAGCGCAGCGGCGCACAGGGACCGGCGTGGACCCTGTCCACCGCGTGTTCGTCCAGTGCCAAGGCACTGATGTCAGCCGCGCGCATGCTGCGCGCCGGCATCGTCGATGCGGTGATCGCCGGTGGCGCCGATTCGCTGTGCCGCTTCACCGTGGCTGGCTTCAGCGCGCTGGAATCGGTGTCGGCGGCACGCTGCAACCCGTTCTCGCAGCACCGCGCCGGCATCAACATCGGCGAGGGTGCCGCGCTGTTCCTGCTCACCCGCGAACCCGGCCCGGTATGCCTGGCGGGGTGGGGTGAGTCGGCCGATGCCCACCACATGTCCGCGCCCGACCCGCAGGGGCTGGGTGCCATCGATGCGCTGCAGCAGGCGCTGCTGCGCGCAGGCTGGGGCGCAGACGAAGTGGATTACGTGAACCTGCATGGCACCGCCACCGGCCACAACGATGCGATGGAAAGCCTGGCGGTCTCGCAGGTGCTGGGCAACAGCGTGCCAGCCAGTTCGACCAAGCCGCTGACCGGCCACACGCTGGGTGCCTCGGGTGCCATCGAGGCGGCGCTGTGCTGGATCGTGCTGGCCGAGAACCCGCAGCAGCTGCTGCCGCCGCACTGGTGGGACGGCGTGGCCGACCCGGCACTGCCGGTGCTGCCGCTGGTCGCACCGGGCACGCGCCTTGCGCAGCCACCGCGGCGGGTGCTGAGCAATTCGTTCGCTTTCGGCGGCAGCAACGCCGTGCTGGCACTGGAGCGTCGATGAACACGCTGTATGCAATCGAAGAGGTGGTGCCGCACCGCCAGGACATGTGCCTGCTGCAGCGCATCACGCATTGGGACCAGGACACCCTCGAGGCCGAGCTGGTGGTACCCGAGGCAGGCCTGTTCGTCGAGGATGGCCAGGTCCCGGCGTGGGTCGGCATTGAGTACATGGCGCAGGCCATCGCGGCCTGGGCCGGCTGCCGTGCGCGTGCAGCCGGCAAGCCGCCGCAGCTGGGCTTCCTGCTCGGCAGCCGCCGCTACAGCAGCGCGCGCAGCAGCTTCCCCGCCGGTTCGCGGCTGCGCGTACAGGCGCGCTGCGAGCTGTTGGGTGACAATGGATTGGGGATGTTCGCCTGCCGCATCCTGGCAGGTGAGGACGAATGGGCGACAGCCAACGTGTCGGTGTACGAACCGGCCGACGCGATGGCCTATCTGGAGAGTGGACAGGCATGACAGGGAATCGAAGCGTGCTGGTGACCGGCGCCAGCCGGGGCATCGGCCGGGCCATTGCGCTGCGCATCGCGCGCGATGGCTTCGACGTGGTGGTGCATTGCCGCAGCCGCCTGGAAGAGGCACAGGCCGTGGAGGCTGAGATCCAGGCACTGGGCCAGCAGGCCCGCGTGCTGGTGTTCGACGTGGCCGACCGCGAGGCCGCGAGGGCCGCGCTGGAAGCCGATGTCGAGGCACATGGCGCGTATTACGGCGTGGTCTGCAATGCCGGCATCGCCCGTGACGGCGCCTTCCCGGCGCTGTCGGAGGACGATTGGGACCAGGTCATCCACACCAACCTGGATGGCTTCTACAACGTGCTGCATCCGCTGATCATGCCGATGGTACGGCGGCGCAAGCCGGGCCGCATCGTCACCCTGTCGTCGGTATCCGGGTTGGCCGGCAACCGCGGCCAGGTCAACTACAGTGCTGCCAAGGCCGGCATCATCGGTGCCACCAAGGCGCTGGCGCTGGAACTGGCCAGCCGCCAGATCACCGTCAACTGCGTGGCTCCGGGCCTGATCGAAACCGAAATGCTCAACGATGAAGTGGTTGAACACGCGCTCAAGCTGATTCCCGCCGGCCGCGTCGGCCGTCCCGACGAAGTGGCGGCCACGGTGGCGTTCCTGCTGTCCGAGCCGGCCGGCTACATCACCCGCCAGGTGATCTCGGTGAACGGAGGCATGCTCTGATGGCCGCCAATCGTCGCGTGGTGGTCACCGGTGCCGCCGCCATCAGTCCGCTCGGCCACGATTGGCCGACCATCGAGGCACACCTGCGCAGCTGCCGCAATGCGGTGCGTGCGATGCCCGAGTGGGATGTGTATGCCGGGCTGAACACCAAGCTGGCGGCGCCGGCGCAGGATTTCGCGCTGCCGCCCAACTACAACCGCAAGACCACCCGCTCGATGGGCAAGGTCGCGATCATGTCGGTGCGCGCCACTGAGGTGGCACTGCGTGAAGCCGGCCTGCACGAGCATCCGGTGCTGCGCAGCGGCCGTACCGGCGTGGCCTATGGTTCCTCGTCGGGCAGCCATGAGGCCACCGGTGAATTCGGGCGCATGCTCAACGAGTTCACCACCGATGGCATCAGTGCCACCACCTACCTGAAGATGATGAGCCACACCGCGCCGGTCAACATCGGCGTGTTCTTCGGCCTGTCCGGGCGCGTGTACACCACGTCCAGTGCCTGCACCTCGGGCAGCCAGGGCGTGGGTGCGGCCTATGAAGCGATCCGCAGTGGCAAGCAGACGGTGATGGTGGCCGGCGGTGCCGAGCAGCTCGATGCCACCGCAGCGGCGGTGTTCGACACCCTGTTCGCCACCAGCGTGCGCAACGACGCGCCGCAGACCACGCCGCGCCCGTTCGATGCCGGCCGTGATGGCCTGGTACTGGGCGAGGGCGCCTGCACGCTGATCCTGGAGGACCTGGAACACGCGCAGGCGCGTGGCGCCACCATCCTGGCCGAGGTGGTCGGCTACGGCACCAACAGCGATGGCCAGCACGTCACCCAGCCCAGCACCGACACCATGGCCCAGGCCATGCGCCTGGCATTGGAGGACGCCGGCCTGGACCCGGCGCAGATCGACTACGTCAACGCCCATGGCACCGCCACCGACCACGGCGACATCGCCGAGACCCAGGCCACCGCACAGGTGTTCGGCAGCCGCGTGCCGATCAGCTCGCTGAAGAGCTACGTCGGCCACATGCTGGGTGCCTGTGGCGCGTTCGAGGCCTGGCTGAGCATCGAGATGATGCGCACCGGCTGGTTCGCGCCGACCCTGAACCTGGCCGAGGTCGATCCGCGCTGTGGCCAGCTCGACTTCATCACCGGGCAGGGCCGCGAACTGCAGGCCGAGTACGTGATGAGCAACAACTTCGCCTTCGGCGGCATCAACACCTCGCTGGTGTTCCGCCGCTGGCGCGAGTGAACCACCGTCCCACCGCACTGTTTCCGCTACCCACCCGCACCCCTGACAAGGAGAAGTTTCGATGCGCCGCACTCTCATGATCGCCACTGCCACCGCGCTGCTGGCCCTGACCTCCACCGCCTCTGCCCGCGACACGCGTGTCGAACAGTCCCTGCAGGAACTGGTCAATTCGCAGGCCGCCAAGGACGCTGGCATCGACGGCAGCGTGCGCTTCTATCTGGCCGGCCAGCCGGTCAGCGTGCAGCAGCGCCTGGGCGAAGACGTGACCAACAAGAAGACCAACGCCGCCAACAAGAGCGATGCCGAGGCCTGCCGCTGGGTTGCGTTGTCGGCACTGCGCGCGCTGCAGGACGGTGCCAAGTCGCGCGGCGCCAACGCCGTGGTCGACATCGTCAGCTATTACAAGAAGAACGAGTTCAAGAGCAGCACCAACTACGAGTGCTACGCCGGTGCCATCCTCGCGGGTGTCGCGCTGAAGGGCACCTACGCCAAGGTCAAGTAAGCGCCCGTGTGGTGGCAGCCGTGGCTGAACGACGCCGCCACATTGCTGAACCTCGCCGGGGAAACGCCGTCGATCACGCCGCCAACGTCGGCTGACGGCTTTCCCCGGTGTCGGCTTTCCGACACAATCATGGCTCTTCCCGGGTTATCGTCCCGCGGACATGCACGCCTACGTCTATAAAAGCCAACTCAAGCCGGACACCTACGTCTACGTTCCCCGTCGCGATGATTTCAGCGCGCTGCCCGCGCCGCTGCTCACCTCGCTGGGGACGCTCGCCTTCGTCCTGGAGGTGGCCCTGGATGCCCAGCGCCGCCTGGCGCAGGCTGACCCGGAAAAGGTCCGCAGCGAAATGAGCGAGCGCGGGTTCTACCTGCAGGTGCCGCCGTCGGTGGCCAGCCTGATGCCGCGCCACTATGACTGACGCCTCCCGTCCGCGCCTTGTGTCAATTGCCTTCGCCGCGGGCGCGGTGCTGGCGCTGGGCGCCGCCGTGGGCGGCTTCCCGGGTGCCGTCCTGGCCGCACTGGCGCAGCCAGCGTTCGCGCTGGCGATCTCATGGTGGCGTCGCAGCCGCGCGCTGCTGCCGCTGAAGGTGGTCGCTCGCCAGGACCTGCCGGCGCTGCTGGCGTTGTGGACGGCCGCGCCGCTGCTGCTGGCGCTGTTGCTGGCCTGGCCGCTGGCGGCGCTGCGCGACAGCGGCAGCCTTGCGGCGGTGCTGGGCCTGAGCGTGCTGGTCAGTGCCGGCCTGCTCGCCGCCTGGCGCACCTGGCCGTTGTGGAACGATGTCGAACGCCTCGACGGCAGCCTGGCCCAGCACTGGCAGGCGCTGGCGGGGCGTGACCTGGGCGCCTGGCGCGGCCTCGGTGTGGCCGCGCTGGTGATCGCGCTGGCCGCGCTGGTGGTGCTGCCGGCCTGGCCGGGGCTGCTGCCGGAAAGCGCACACTGGCCCGCCGCGCTGGCGGTGGTGCTGCTGTCTCCCGTGCTGCACCTGCTGCTGCAGCGGGTGGCGCCGGCACCGCTGGTGTCGCTGCGCGCAGGCCCACTGGCCACGGCCAGCGACGAGCGCGAACCGATGTTCTCCGCTGCGGTCGAAACCACGCCGCTGGAGGCGATGGCGCCGCAGGAGCTGACCCCGGCGCTGTATGAAGCCGCCCGCCATGGCCGCATCGACCGGGGCCTGCAACTGCTGCAGGCCGGTGCCGATCCGTATGCGCTGCCGGACCCGAACTGGCGCGACCAGCGCAGCCTGGCGGTGCTGGCAGCGGTGCTGCCGGACCTGCGCCTGCTGCGCGAGCTGATCGCCCGCGGCGTCGATGTGAACGCACCGCACCGGGGCATGACCCCGCTGCTGGCCGCCACCCGTGACAGCTGGCATGGCCGCCCCGAGGCGGTGATGACCCTGCTCGCCAACGGTGCCGACTCGCGTGCCACCGACAGCGATGGCAACACGCCGCTGCACCATGCCGCGCGCAGTTCCGACCCGGGTGTGGCGGCGCTGCTGCGCGATGCCGCCGCCGAAGTCGATGCGTTGAACAACGAGGGCTGGTCGCCGCTGGCCGTGGCCTGCCAGGTCGGCAACTGGCGCCTGGCCCGTTTCCTGCTCGAACGCGGTGCACGCTGCGAACCGGCCGATGGCACCCCGGTGCTGCTGGCCGCCGCCGCCACCGAGGACGACGATCCGGCGGGCGTGCAGCTGCTGCTCAAGCACAAGGCGCGGGCCGACGCGCGTGATCGCCAGCGTCGCAGCGCGTTGCATGAAGCGGCGCTGGCCGGTCACGTCGAGATCATCGGCGTGCTGCTGGCTGCCGGCGCCAATCTGGAAGCGCGCGATGCGCTGGGCCGTACGCCGTGGCTGGAAGCGGCCCGTGCAGGTCGCGCCGCCGTGATCGAGCATCTGCTGCCGCACAAGCCGGACCTGGTCGCGGTGGACGGCGAAGGCCGTAATGCGGTGCAGCTGGCGGCGATGGCCGAGGATGTCTCGCCGCTGCTGATCAAGCGCCTGGTCGAACTCGGCATCGCCGCCGATGCCACCGATCCGGTCGGCCGCCGTGCGGTGGACTATGCCGCCGAAGCCGGCCGCTGGGCGATCGTGGCTCTGCTGGACCCGTCCTATCCATTGCCGGCTGCGGTCAGCGATGGACTGGCCGAGCGTGGCGAAGCCGCCGGCGCAAGTGGCCTGCTGCCGGACCGCCCGCCGCTGACCCTGCTGCGCGAAGCGCTGGGCTTCGGCAACACCGAAGGCATGGCCGCGCTGGCCAAGCTGTGCCAGCCGGAAGAGCTGGGTGGCCTGCTGCTCGATCCGGAGCTGGCGCTGGAGCCGCGTGCGGTCGACTGGCTGCTGGCCCACGGTGCCGATCCCTACGTGCGTGACGCCTGTTCCGACACGCCGATGTTCGCGCTGTTGTCGCGCGGCATCGACGCGGTGCCGGCGCTGCAGGTCATGCTGCAGCGTGGCCTGTCGCCGGCCGGACGCGGTGGCCTGGCACGCTTCCTCGCAGCGTGTGCGCAGCACGACCAGGCCGCCCGTGGCCTGGAACAGCTGGCACTGGAACTGCTGGAACGTGGCGCCGATCCGTTCGCCGCCTCGCCGGCCGGCGATCCGCCGCTGTCGCTCGCGGTGCGCCTGGGCTGGCTGCGCCTGCAGCAGGCCCTGCTCAAGGCCGGTGTTGATCGTGAAGCGCGCGACAGCCACGGCATGACCGCATTGCACCTGGCCACCGCGTTGGCCCGCGAAGGCGCACTGAAGCTGCTGGTGCAGCACGGTGCCTCGCCGGAAGCCCGCGCCGCCGACGGCCAGACGCCGTTGGGCGTGGCGCTGTCGATCGGTCGCCGTGATCTGGCCGACTGGCTGGACTGGCGGGTGTGGCCGTTGCCGCGCCGTACCCTGCGCGAGGCCGATCTGCCGGCCGCTGCGATGGCCGGTGATGTAGACGCCGTGCGCCGCCTGATCGATCTGGGATTTGCCGTCGACGCGGTCGACGCACAGGGCTGCACCGCACTGCTGCGTGCAGCCGGTGGCGGCCACCTGGCGGTGACCGACCTGCTGCTGGCGCGCGGCGCCGATCCGCAGCACGCCGCGGCCAGTGGCGCGACGCCGCTGTCGGCGGCGGTCAGCATGCGCCAGGTGGACATCGTTTCGGCCCTGCTCGATGCCGGCGCCAAGCTGGAACATCGCCTGCCGGGCGGGGTGACCGTGCTGATGCTGGCCTCGGCGCTGGGTCTGCCGGACATCGTCGCGCGCCTGCTCACTGCCGGTGCCGACGTGCATGCCGGTGACGCGCAGCAGCTGGGCCCGCTGCACTGTGCCGCGCTGTACGGTTTCAGTGCCCGCGACCGCTCGCGCCTGCTGGCCCTGCTCGACACCCTGCTGTTGGCGGGCGCCGAGCCGGACCAGGCCGCCGCCGGTTCGGTCACGCCCCTGCTGCTGCTGCTGGGCGCTCGCGCCGAGCCGGGTACCGCCTGCGACGAGCAGGTGGTGATGGCGGCGGTGGAACGCCTGCTGGATGAGGACGTGAGCCTGGACGTACGCGATCCGCGCGGCTTCGGTCCGCTGCACCTGGCCGCGCTGCATGGCCTGCCGCTGCTGGTGCAGCGCCTGCTGCGCGCAGGTGCCGATCCGGAAGTGCGCGACAGCCTCAACCGCAGTCCGCGCGAGATCGCCGTGATGCGCGGCTTCATCGACGTGGCCGGTGAGTTCGAACCGCGCGTGCCGGGCGTTTCGTCGATGGCGCGGTTCCTGCGCGACAACGGCTGATCGCTGGAAAACGGTAGTGCCGGCCGCTGGCCGGCTACCTCATGACATCTCCGGGAACACGGGATTGCCGGCCAGCGGCCGGCACTACCGGGTCCGCCATTGATTGGGTGGGTGCCGACCGTTGGTCGGCACACCTACTCGCCGTCCCTTTCCGCGTCGGCCTCGAAAAGATGCATCAGGTCGTTGCGTGCATCGCGCGAGGTCTGGATCACGGCCGCTTCGTCGTCGTACACCAGATACTGGTCACGCAGCAGCTGCTCATCATGCTCGCGGAAGCGCTGCACATGGCGTTCGGCCACGTCCGGCGCCACGCCCAATGCGGTCAGCACGCGCCCGCTCATCTCCAGGCTGGTGCCGAACACCTCACGGAACGGCTCGGCCGACATGTCCATCAGGCGCCAGGCATGCTGGCGGTTGCGCGCACGCGCCAGCACCTTCGCGTCCGGGTACAGCCGGCGCACCATGCGCACCGCGCGCAGGTTGGTCTCCGGGTCGTCCACGGTGATCACGAACACATCGATGTGCTCGCCGCCCGCCGCACGCAGCATCTCCGGCCGGGTCGGGTCGCCGTAATACAGCTGGTTGCCGAAACGGCGCAGGTCGGCCACGGTGTCCGGGTTCGCCTCCAGCGCCACGAAGGGCACCTTCTGCGCGGTCAGCAGGCGTGCGATGACCTGGCCGAAGCGGCCCATTCCGGCGATCAGCACCTTGGGGCGGTTGTCCGGCGCCACCTTGTCGGCCTCGGCTGCCTCGCGCGGTGCGGCCTTCTCCTGGCCGAGCAGCTTGAGCAGCGCGATCATCAGCAGCGGCGTGATCGCCATCGACAGGCCCACGATCGCCACCAGCCGGTCGTGGTTGGCATTGCCGAGCAGGTGCGCGCGCTGCGCTTCGTTGAACACCACGAAAGCGAACTCGCCGCCCAGCCACAACACGCTGCCCAGCAGCAGCGACTGCCGCGGACTGAGCCGGGCGATGCGGCCGATCGCGTACAGCAGGCTGAACTTGACCACCAGCAGGATGCCGACGCCAGCCGCGATCATCCACGGCTCGGCCGCGATGCGGTCCAGGTCGATGCCCATGCCCACCGCGATGAAGAACAGGCCCAGCAGCAGGCCCTTGAACGGCTCGATCTGCGCTTCCAGCTCATGCCGGAACTCCGAATCGGACAGCAGCACGCCGGCCAGGAACGCGCCGAGGCTGGGGCTGAGGCCGGCTTCCTGCATGAACCAGGCGGTGCCCAGCACCACCAGCAGTGCGGTGGCGGTGAACACTTCCGGGCTGCGGGTGCGGGCGATGATGCTGAACACCTTGCGCAGCACCGGTCGCCCGCACAGGATCACCACTGCCAGCGCACCGAGGGCCACGGCGGCGTCTTCCCAGCGCAGAGTCTCGTTCTTCACCCCGCCCAGCAGCGGGATGGCCGCCAGCAGCGGAATCGCGATCAGGTCCTGGAACAGCAGGATGGCGAACCCGAGCCGGCCATGGTCGCTGTTGATCGCCTTGTGCTCGGACAGCAGCTGCAGGCCCACCGCCGTGGATGACAGCGCCAGCGCCACACCTACCACCAGCGCGCTCTTCCACTGGAAGTGGTCGAGCAGCAGCAGGCCGCCCAGCACCAGCCCGGACAGCGCCACCTGTGCCGCACCGGCGCCGAACACCGAGCGCCGCATCACCTTCAGGCGTGCCGGCGACAGCTCCAGGCCGATCACGAACAGCAGCATCACCACGCCGATCTCGGCGGCGCCGAGGATGCGGTCGGCGTCCTGCACGAAGCCCAGCCCGTCCGGGCCCAGCACCACACCGGCCGCCAGGTAGCCCAGCACCGCGCCGAAGCCGAACTTCTTGAACACCGGCACGGCGATGACCGCCGCCAGCAGCAGCACCAGCGCCAGTTCCAGACCACCGCTATGCATGGGAATACCTGGTCATCGGGGGAGCCGCTGTGCGTCCGTTCGGGTTGGGAAAAGCGTGGCGAACACCACCGCGCCATTATGCGCGCCGGCCTGTGCATGCACGAGAACAACCTGCGGGCAGGGTGCTGCCGCGGCGGAACCGGGTTGACCTGCATGGTCCACGGGTCCAGACTGCCCGCCGCTGGCGGCGCGTCCGCCGGCACACGCATCCCGGAGTCCCCAACCCATGTCCAGCGACAGTAGAAGTCGACCTCGTTCGACGCCAGCGATGGCCACCGCCTGACATCGGGACGGTTTGCCTGCGTTGGCGTTGCGCGAGGTCGCACCCCCACAAGGCAAACCCGATGAACCAGAAGCAATTGCTGCGCCCGGTGGCCGATGCCGCCGCACTGGCCGCGCCGCTGGCGAACTTCAACACTGCCGATGCGGTGGAATTCCTCAACACGCTGGAGCTGACCCGCGGCGCGGAAACGCTGGCTGCCCTTCCGTTGCCGCGTGCAGTGAAAATGCTGGAAGCGCCGGAACTGCACCGCAGTGGCGAGCTGGTGGCAGCGCTGCCACCGGCGCGCGCTGCCGCCCTGCTCGGCTTGATGGCCGACGACCGCGCCACCGACATCGTCCATGAGCTGGATGAGGAAGAACGCGCGCGGTTGATCCCGCTGCTGGGCACCGACGCCCGCCAGGCCATCCAGAAGCTGCTCAGCTACCCGCCGAACACCGCCGGTGCGCTGATGACCACCGAGTACGTGGCGGTACCCGCCAGCTGGACCGTGGCGCAGACCCTGCAGCACATCCGCCAGGTCGAGCGCACCCGTGAAACGGTGTACGCGATCTACGTGCTGGAGCCGTCCAGCCAGCAGCTGCAGCAGGTGGTGACCATGCGCCGGCTGATCACCGGCCTGCCGGAGGAGTCGATCCTGGACGTGGCCCAGGTCAATCCACCGGTGACGGTGGACGCACTGATGGACCAGGAAGAAGTGGCACGGCTGATCCGTCGCCACGACTTGCTGGCGATCCCGGTGGTCGATGCACAGCAGCAGATGCTCGGCATCGTCACCGTGGACGACGTGCTCGACGCGCTGATCGAGGAATCGACCGAGGACGCGCACAAGTTCGGCGGCATGGAGGCACTGGACAAGCCCTACATGCAGATCGGCTTCCTGGAGATGCTGCGCAAGCGCGCCGGCTGGCTGAGCGTGCTGTTCCTGGGCGAGATGCTGACCGCCAGCGCGATGCAGCACTATGAGGACGAACTGGCGCGCGCGGTGGTGCTGACCCTGTTCATTCCGCTGATCATGAGTTCGGGCGGCAACTCCGGTTCGCAGGCCACTTCGCTGCTGATCCGCAGCCTGGCGCTGCGCGAGCTGCGCCTGCGCGACTGGTGGAAGGTGGCCCTGCGCGAAGTGCCCACCGGCATGGTGCTGGGCGCGATCCTCGGCTGCCTGGCCATCGTGCGCATCGTGATCTGGCAGCTGGGTGGCCTGCATGACTACGGCGAGCACTGGATCCTGCTGGCGATCACCATCGGTGCCGCGCTGGTCGGCATCGTCACCTTCGGTTCGCTGTCCGGCTCGATGCTGCCCTTCATCCTCAAGCGGCTCGGTTTCGACCCGGCCAGCGCCTCGGCCCCGTTCGTGGCCACCCTGGTGGACGTGACCGGCCTGGTGATCTATTTCAGCATCGCCGCCATGATCCTGCACGGCACGCTGTTGTAACGGGAGCGTCATCCACACATGACGTGGATCTACTGGTCCCGGCGGTAGATCCACGTCATGCGTGGGTGCGGTGTCAGGACCTTGCGCACGATCATGCCGTTGCCGCGCCAGTCCGTGTACCGTAGGCGCATGAGTACCTACCACCTGCAGTCCGTGTTCCGTCCGCAGTCGGTCGCGGTGATCGGCGGCAGTCCGCGTGAGCGTTCGGCCGGCCGCGCGGTGATGCGCAACCTGCGCGGCACCGGCTTCCCCGGCAAGGTGGCGTGGATCAATCCGCGGCATGCCGAGATCGATGGCATCCGCACGGTCAAGCGGCTGAAGGACCTGGACTGGGTCCCCGACCTGGCGGTGATCACCGCACCAGCGGCCATCGTGCCGCAGGTGGTGCGCACTGCCGCCGAACGTGGCGTGCAGGCGGCGATCATCCTCACCGCGCACCTGGGTGAAGGCCCGGGCTCGCTGTCGGCGCAGGTGGAGGCGGTGGCGCGCAAGCATGGCCTGCGCATCCTCGGCCCACACTGCTTGGGTGTGATTGCACCGCACGCGCGACTCAATGCCAGTATCGCCGCACATTTCCCGCAGGCAGGCGACCTCGCCCTGATTTCCGAATCCTCGGCGATCGCCGCCGCGCTGGTGGAGTGGGGCGTAGCGCGCTCGGTCGGCTTCTCCGCCGTGGTCTCGCTGGGCGATACGATGGACGTCGACTTCGGCGACCTGCTCGACTACTTCGCCACCGACTACCGTACCCGCGCCATCCTGCTCTACGTCGAGCAGATCAAGGACGCGCGCAAGTTCATGTCGGCCGCGCGTGCCGCCGCCCGCGCCAAGCCGGTGGTGGTGGTGAAGTCGGGGCGCGCCGAGCGCGTGCAGCCGGGCAGCCGCGATACCCATGTGCAGGCCCTGGCCCGTGCCGATGATGTGTACGGTGCCGCCTTCAACCGCGCCGGCCTGCTGCGCGTCGGTGCGCTGGACGAGCTGTTCACCGCCGCCGAAACACTGGGGCGGCTGGGCACCTTCCCTGGCCGCCGCCTGGCCATTCTCAGCAATGGTGGCGGCGTCGGTCGCCTTGCCGTGGACCAGCTGATCGCGCTGCAAGGCACGCTGGCCACCCTGTCCGACAGCACGGTGCAGAAGCTCGATGCAGTATTGCCACAGGGCTGGTCGCGCAGCAATCCGGTCGACATCGTGGTCGACGCCGATGGTGACCGCTATGCCGCGGCCATCGAAGCGCTGCTGGCCGACAACGAGAACGACGCGGTGATGGTGGTCAACGTGCCGACCGCGTTCACCTCATCGGCGGACGCCGCGCAGGCACTCACCCGCACGCTCGGCCTGCGCCCGCGCCATCATCGCGACAAGCCGGTGTTCGCGGTGTGGCTGGGCAACGATGACCAGGCCACCGCCACGCTCAACGCGGCGCGGGTGCCGACCTATCCGACCGAGGCCGAAGCCGTACGTGGCTTCCAGCATCTGGTGCGCTACCGCGAAGCGCAGAACGCGTTGATGGAAACGCCGCCCAGCCTGCCGCAGGACTTCAGCGTCGACACGGCCGCCGCGCGCGCACTGGTCGATGCCGCGCTGACCAACGGCCAGCAGTGGCTGGACCCGCTGGCTACGCATGAACTGCTCAAGGCCTACGGCATTCTCTCCGCGCCGGTGATGCATGCGCGTGACGCGCACGAGGCGATGGATCTGGCGCAGCCGCTGCTGGAACGCGGTGCCACGGTCGCGCTGAAGATTCTCTCGCCGGATATTCCGCACAAGTCGGAAGTGGACGGCGTGCGCCTGAACCTGTCCACCCTGCCGGCGGTGCAGAGCGCGGCCAACGCGATCCTGTCGCGTGCACGCCAGCTGCGGCCGGATGCGCGCATCGATGGTCTGCTTGTGCAGCCGACCATCGTTCGCCCGAAGGCGCGCGAGTTGATCGTCGGTATTGCCGATGACGCGACGTTCGGCCCGGTGATCGTGGTCGGCCGTGGCGGTACCGCGGTTGAAGTCATCAATGACAAGGCGTTGGCGCTGCCGCCGCTGGACCTGCGCCTGGCCCACGAGCTGATCGGCCAGACGCGCGCCTCGCGCATCCTCAAGGCCTATGGCGATGTGCCTGCCGCCGACGAGCGCGCACTGGCATTGGCGCTGGTCAAGCTGGCACAGCTGGCCGCCGACATCCCCGAAGTGCGTACGCTGGACATCAATCCGTTGCTGGTCGACGGCAAGGGCATCCTCGCCCTCGACGCACGCGTGGCGGTGGCGCCGTCGCGCATCCTGCACAAGGGCCGTGGCCATCCGCGCTTCTCGGTGTTCCCGTACCCGAAGGAGTGGGAGCGCACCATCGAACTGTCCGATGGCGGCCGTGCCTTCGTGCGTCCGGTGCGGCCGGAGGACGACGCGCTGTTCCGTGCGTTCTTCGCCCGCGTCAGCGACGAGGACCTGCGCCTGCGCTTTTTCCAGTCGGTGAAGCACTTCAGCCACGAGTTCATCGCGCGCCTGACCCAGCTCGACTACGCACGCTCGATCGCACTGGTGGCGATCGAACCGCGCAGTGGCGAAATGCTTGGCGCGGTGCGCCTGCACGCCGATGCGGATTACCACCGCGGTGAGTACGGCATCCTGATCCGCTCGGACCTGAAGGGCCATGGCATCGGCTGGCGGCTGATGGCGATCATGATCGAGTACGCCAAGTGGCTGGGCCTGGACGTGGTCGAAGGCCAGGTGCTGCGCGAGAACAGTACCATGCTGGCGATGTGCCAGAGCCTGGGCTTCAAGACGAAGCTGGACCCGGATGACCCGACGGTGATGATGGTGACCTTGCCGGTGCAGCAGGTCGAAGTGCCCGGAACCCCGTTGTAGAGCCGAGCCTGCGCTCGGCTGCCTTACATCTCACGGGCACGCCTGAGCCGAGCATGGGCTCGGCTCTACAGGGTCACCGCTGCGGCTCCACCGCCACCGCCGTGCCATAGCACAGCCGCACGGTCAGCCCGGTCATCACATAGATGGCGTCGTAGCGCATGCCGATGATCGGGTTGGCAGCCAGCTGCCGTGCTTGCTTGTCTCTGCTGCGCCAGGTTTCCTCGCGGCCTGTTCGCACAGCGCGGTGTAGATGGTGATGGTGTCGCCAAAGAGCGGCTCCGCCGCTGTCTTCTGTAGCGTCGAGCCATGCGCCACTGGCTATGCAGCCGTCGAACGTGGCTCGACGCTACAATCCGCCCCCTGTTGCGGCATGGTTCCGTCACCGTGCTGGCGCGACAATACCCCCATGACCGACCGTATCCCCCTGCTGCTGCTGCCTGGCCTGCTCAACGACGCTGAGCTGTGGCGCTCACAGTTGGCTGATCTTGCCGACATCGCCGATTGCACGGTAGGCGACCAGACCCGTGGCGAAACCCTGCAGGCGGTGGCCGAGGACGTGCTGGCACAGGCGCCGGAGCGCTTTGCGTTGGCCGGGTTCTCGCTGGGCGGTTTCGTCGCCCAGCAGATCCTGCGCATCGCACCGGAACGCGTGCTGCAGCTGGCGTTGATCGATTCCTCGATCCACGCCGATTCACCGGAACGTGCCGAGCAGCGCCGCAGCCAGCGCGCCAGCGTGCGCCTGCCCGGCAGGTTCCATGGCTTTGGTGATGCGCTGATGCGCAGCTACATCGATGCCTCGCGGCTGGACGATTACGTGCTGGTGCAACGCGTGCGCGACATGACCGCTCGCCTGGGCGCGGAAGTATTCTTGCGCCAGAGCGCACTGGAACGCCGTGATGGCCATGATGTGCTGGCTGGTTATCGCGATCCGCTGCTGATCGTGTGCGGCGCCAACGATCGCATCACGCCGCTGGCGGTGAGCGAGGAAATGCACGCCCTGGTGCCGCACTCGCAGCTGGTGGTGGTGCCGGACTGCGGGCACCTGGCACCGATGGAAAAGCCGGATGAGGTCAGTGCGGCAATGCGAGGCTGGTTGTTGCAGACCTGATGGATCCGCCGGGCATGGCCCGGCGCTACCCACGCGTATCCGGTAGCGCCGGGCCATGCCCGGCGGCCGCTCTTCAATCCCAGGCCGGCGCAATGCCTTCCGGATTGGCCAGGCGGTGCCCACGATCCAGCTTGGCGATCTGCGCCATGTCTTCGTCGGTCAGGCGGATCGCTGCCGCTTCCAGGTTGCTGGCCAGGTTCTCGCGCTTGGTCGAGGACGGAATGACCGAGAAGCCCTGCTGCAGCGCCCAGGCCAGCGCGATCTGCGCCGGAGTGGCCTGGTGGCGGCCGGCAATGGCCTGGATCACCGGATCCTTGGTCACCTCGCCATAGGCCAGGCTCATGTAGGCGGTGACGTGGATGCCGTTGTCCTGCAGGAACTTCACCAGCAGGCGGTTCTGCAGGTAGGGATGGATCTCGATCTGGTTGGTGGCGATGGCATCGGCGCCAAGGATCTCGATGGCCTTGCGGGTCTGGGCGATGGTGAAGTTGGAGATGCCGATCGCCTTCGTCAGGCCCTGTGCCTTGGCCTCGGCCAGCGCCGGCAGGTACTCCTCCATCGGCACGTCGACCTTGTCGTTCGGCGACGGCCAGTGGATCAGCGTCAGGTCCACATGATCGGTACGCAGCTTTTCCAGACTGGTACGCAGGCTGGCCAGTAGCGCTTCGCGCTTGAACGCGGTGATCCAGACCTTGGTGGTCAGGTAGATCTCTTCGCGCGGCACGCCGGAATCGGCGATGGCCTGGCCGACCTCGGCTTCGTTGCCGTAGATCTGCGCGGTATCGATGGCGTGGTAGCCGACCTCCAGCGCGTTGCGCACGGAATCGATCACGGTCTGGTCTTTCAGGCGGAAGGTGCCGAGACCGAAGGCGGGGACAGTCATGGGGGGCTCCAGCAGAGGGGGAGGGAGGCGGGAATATCCACGAAAGGGTAGGCCAGCGGCCGTGTGCATGCCGGCAACGGTGCATTGCATCGACGCGTACGACGGCAGGTGGTGGTGGGTGCGGACCGTTGGTCCGCGCTGTTCATGCCGCCACCCATGCAGCGTTGGGAGCTGGCGGGCAGCGGCCGGCACTCCCCCTGTCTGCGCTCCACGGTAGTGCCGGCCGCTGGCCGGCAACCGGATCAATCAGGCCGCGCGCATCAGCGCGTCCTTCGCTGCGGCGGTGGTCGACAGGTCGAACACATCCACCGCGTCGATCAGGCGGTTCGCCTGCTGTTCCAGGCTGCGCGCGGCGGCGCTGGCTTCCTCCACCAACGCGGCATTCTGCTGGGTGGTGCCGTCCATCTGGATCACGGTCTGGCTGACCTGTTCGATGCCCGCGCTCTGCTCCTGCGAGGCGGCGGAGATCTCGGCCATGATGTCAGTGACGCGCTGCACCGACGCCACGATCTCGGCCATGGTGTCACCGGCCTCGCGCACGCGCCGTGCACCGTGGCCGACCTGTTCCACCGACGCTTCGATCAACGCCTTGATCTCCTTCGCGGCTGCCGCCGAACGCTGTGCCAGGGTGCGCACTTCGCTGGCAACCACCGCGAAGCCGCGGCCCTGCTCGCCGGCGCGTGCCGCTTCCACCGCGGCGTTCAGCGCCAGGATGTTGGTCTGGAAGGCGATGCCGTCGATCACGCTGATGATCTCGGCGATCTGCCGCGACGAGGTTTCGATGGCATCCATCGTTGCCACCACCTGGCCGACCACGCTGCCGCCGTGAGAGGCAACGGTGTGCGCGCCGATCGCCAGCTGGTTGGCCTGGCGCGCATGCTCTGCGTTCTGGCGCACGGTGGAGGTCAGTTCCTCCATCGATGCCGCCGTCTCTTCCAGGTTGGCGGCCTGCTGTTCGGTACGGCGCGACAGATCGTTGTTGCCGGCGGCGATCTCCGCCGCCGCCGTGTGGATGTTGCCGGAGGCGTGCTTGATGTCGGTGACGATGGTTGCCAGCTGCGTAGCGGTGGTGTTGGCGTCGCCGGCGATACGCGCGAACACGCCCTGGAAATCACCGTGCATGCGCGCGCCGAGGCGGCCATCGGCAATCGCGCGCAGCATGCTGGAGACCTCGCCGAGGTTCAGTTCAGTGGTCTGCATCAATCGGTTCAAGCCGTCGACCATTGCGCGGAAATCATGCTCGAAGCGTGCGCTGTCGCCGCGCTGGCTGAAGTCACCGGCGGCGGCGGCTTCGGCCAGGCGGCGGATCTCGCCGTTGATCATGCCGAGATTGGCCTTGGCCGTATCCAATGCGTTGGTGATCACGGCCTTTTCGCCGGGCAGGCGTTCCATGTCCTGGCTGAGGTCACCGACGGCATAGCGGCCCATGATCGAGATCGCGCGCATCTTCACCTGGATGTGCGCGTCAACCAGCGTGTTGCAGTCGGCCACCATGGTGCCGAACGCGCCCGGGAACGCACTGGCCTCCATGCGATGGCTGATGCTGCCGGCGTCATGCGCCTGCGCCATCGTCGCCTGTGCGTCCAGTACGCCGCGCAGCGTGGACTGCACCGCCTGCATCGCCTGCGCGAGGCGACCGATCTCGTCGCGGCTGCGCACCTGCACCACGTGCTGCAGATCACCGGCGGCCACGGCACGCGCAGCGGCTTCCACTGCCAGCACCGGCTGCACCACCGCGCGCCGCAGCCACCAGGCCAGGCCCATCAGCAGCAACACGGCGGCCAGCACGGTCAGCGCCGCGCACAGCAGCAGGGTCTGCCGGGCCTGCTGCGACCGCGCCGCTACGGTTGCTTCGGCCACCTGCGTGGCATGCGTGCTCAGCGCATCCAGTGCGGTCGCCACCGGGCGGTCCTTGCCACGCACCAGATTGTCGCCGGCGGCGGGATCGTAGCCGGCCGCGGCAAATGCCTGCAGCGCCGCGTGATAGTCCTGCTGCAGCTGCGCGTGCAGGCCAACGAACGCCTGCGCCAGTTCACGCGTGCGCGCGTCCGGGCTGGTCACCAGGCCCTTGGCCAGCCGTTCGACCAGGCGGCCTTCGTTGTCGAAAGCGTCCAGGTGGCGCTGACGCAACGCGTCGTCGTGGCCGCGGAGCAGCACGTTCTTCCATTCCTGCACCTGGCCGCGGAACTCACGCTGCAGGCGTTCGGCGTCGCGGCTGTGCGTGACTTCGGGCGGAACCTCGGTGGACAACTTGAACCAGGCGGAGGCCAGGCCAGCCAGCGCGCACAGCAGGACCACGGCCAAGCCAACAGACACCGCGCCGAGCAGCTTGGACTGCAGGCGCGGAGCACGGACAGACGCATTCATGGGGAAGCACTCTCGGGAAGGGGCATTGCGGTATCGACCCGCCAAGCTCCCGCTGAAGTGCGACATAAATCACATTAGCGTTTCGTTTAGTGATGTGAAGGAACTGTTTCATAGGACAAATGTGTCCGTATGGAACAAATGTGGACCCTGGACAGGGGATATAAATGTAACTATCGTAGTTACATGAAGACCGCGAACCCGCTCTCCGACGCCCTTCACGTGATGGCGCATCTGGTCGGCCAGGACGGCCCGCGCACCTCCGAGCAGCTGGCGTCCTGCCTGCCGACCCATCCGGTGGTGATCCGCCGTCTGCTGGCGCAGCTGCACAGGGCGGGCCTGGTTCGCAGCGCCCGTGGCCATGGCGGTGGCAGCCACCTGGCCCGTGATGCTGCAACGATCACCCTGCATGACATCTATCTGGCTGTGGGCGCACCACCGCTGGTGCAGGTCGGCGCCCGCGACTCCGGCGGTGGCTGCCCGATCCAGCGGCTGGTCAACAGCGCCTTGCTCGATGGGGCGCGCGAAGCGCAGCGCCTGCTCGAAGCGCGGCTGCAGGCGACCACGCTGGACCAGCTTGGCGCCGACTTCGCCCGCCATCTCGCCCATCACCGTTCCCTGGAAGGTCATCATGAATCCTGATGTGCTCATCGTCGGCGGCAGCTATGCCGGCATTGCCGCCGGCCTGATCCTCGCCCGCGCCCGTCGCCCGGTCACCGTCATCGATGCCGGTTCACCGCGCAACCGTTTCGCCGGCCATTCGCACGGCGTGCTGGGGCTGGATGGCATCAGCGGCGCCGAGCTGCTGAAGACCGCGCGACAGCAGCTGCTGGACTACCCCACAGTGCGTTGGGTGCATGCCGAAGCCGTGCAGGCCACCGCCCGCGCCGAAGGCGTGGAAGTGCGTACCGCCGATGGCCAGGTGCTGGCCGCGCGCAAGCTGCTGCTGGCCAGCGGCATCGCCGACCAGTTGCCGGCGTTGCCGGGCCTCGCCGAGCGCTGGGGCAGCACCGTGCTGCACTGCCCGTACTGTCATGGCTATGAAGTGGGTGGTGGTGCCATTGGCCTGCTTGGCGGTCATCCGATGTCCGCCAGCAAGGCGCCGCTGTTCGCCGACTGGGGCAATGTCACGTTCTTCAGCATGGGACTGGACATCACGGATGAGGAACGCGCCGCCATGCAGCAGCGCGGCGTGCAGATCGAGACATCACCCGTGCTGGGCGTGCAGGGCGACCAGCCGACCTGGCTGGAAGTGGAGCTGGCCGACGGCCGCCGAATCGCCCAGCGTGCCTTGTTCGTGCCGGCCGCCCAGGTGATGGCCACGCCATTGGTGCAGCAGCTGGGCTGCACGTTGGTCGAGAGCCCGCTGGGCGTGCTGATCGAGGTCGATGCGATGAAGCAGACCTCGGTGCCGAACGTGTATGCCGCAGGCGATGCGACGACGGTCGGCAACATCACCCTGGCCATGGCCGAAGGCGTGCGCGCGGGCATCGGCGTGCACCACGCGCTGGTGGCCGAAGACAGCATCGCGCGCTGAACGTTGCACAGGTAGAGGCCGACCTTGGTCGGCGCTGTTCCATCCACGCATGGCGTGGATCTACTGCAATCGGGTGCGGTGGGTGCCGGCCTTGGCCGGCACCGCTCCGTTACCCCTTCACGCACAACACCTGGCGCAGGGTGTGCACCACGTCGACCAGGTCCAGCTGCGCGGCCATCACATCGTCGATCGACTTGTACGCGGCCGGTGACTCGTCCAGCACGCCGCTGTCCTTGCGGCATTCCACGTGCGCGGTGGCCTCGCGATGCTGGGCCAGCGTGATCTGCTGGCGCGCGGCGCCACGGCTCATCACCCGGCCGGCACCGTGGCTGCAGCTGTGGAAGCTGTCCGCGTTGCCCTTGCCACGCACGATGTAGCTGCGCGTGCCCATGCTGCCGGGAATGATGCCCAGCTCACCCTCGCGAGCGCTGACGGCCCCCTTCCGGGTCACCAGCAGCTCCTGCCCGTGGTGCGTTTCCTTCTGTACATAGTTGTGGTGGCAGTTCACCGCCATTGCCGCCAGCTGGAACTTCGGCAGCCGGTGGCGCATCTCGGCCAGCACGCGCGACATCATCGCCTCGCGGTTCTGCCGGGCGTAGTCCTGCGCCCACGACACGGCTTCGACGTAGTCATCGAACAGCGGCTCGCCTTCCATGAAGAACGCCAGGTCCTTGTCCGGCAGGTGGAAGCCCAGCACGCGCCGGGCCAGTTCCTCGCGCGCCTTCTCGATGAAGTAGGTACCGATCAGGTTGCCGGTGCCGCGCGAGCCGCTGTGCAGCATCACCCACACCGTATCCGTCTCGTCCAGGCACAGTTCGATGAAGTGGTTGCCGCCGCCCAGCGTACCCAGCTGGCGGTCCAGCTTATCGGTGCGGATCCTGCGGTGCTTGTCCTTGATCTTCTCCAGGCCGTCGGCCAGCCCGGACTGCACCAGCCGCGTGTGGATGCTGTCGGGCATGCGGTGATGCTCGCCGCCGCGCCCGTTGCCGACCGGAATGCTGCGCTCGATGCTGTTGCGCAGCTGCCGCAGGTCGTCGGGCAGGTCGTTGGCGCGCAGCGTGGTGCGCACCGCCGCCATGCCGCAGCCGATGTCAACGCCGACCGCGGCCGGGATGATCGCACCGCGGGTCGGGATCACCGAGCCGACGGTCGCGCCCTTGCCCAGGTGCACGTCCGGCATCACGGCCACCCACGGCCCGACGAACGGGATCGCGGCGATGTTGCGCAGCTGCTCATGCGCCTGCGCTTCCAGCGGCACACCGTTGACCCAGCCCTTGATCGGCGTGGTGCCCTCGACGTGCAGCCATTGATAGTTGTGTTGAGTGTCCATGTCTTCGTGTATGTCCTTGATGGGCCGGCGGCGCGTCCCTGCGCCGCCGCTACCCCCTACCTGATCGTCACCAGCTGCTTCAGCACGCCATCCAGGCCGCCGAACACGGTGAGCGTGTCGATCTTCTCGGTGACCTTCTCCAGTGCCTCCAGCTCCTTCAAGCGCATCAGCACCGGGTTGTCCTCGATCAGCTTTGCGGTGTTGAGCTGTGATCGCGTGGCGTTGGCCTCCTCGCGGCGACGGATCACGCTGGCCTGGGCCTGCTTCTCGGCCAGCACCACGCCGTTGAGGATCTCCTTCATCTCGCCCGGCAGGATCACGTCCTTGATGCCGACGCTGAGCAACCGCACGCCGTGGCCCTCGATTGCCGCCTGCACATGTGAGGCGATCTCGCCGTCCAGCGCCGCCTTGTCACCCAGCAGCTCATCCAGGCTGCGCACGGCAATCGCCTGGCGCAGGCCGAACTGCAGCTGCCGATAGATGAACTCATCGGCATTGCTGAGCGTGCGGTGTGCACGCACCGGGTCGACCACCTGCACGGTCGCGGCCAGGTTCACCCGCAGGGTCACCTTGTCGCGGCTGAGCAGCTCCTGGCCGGACACGTCCAGTGAACGTGCACGCAGTTCCACACGCTCCACCGACACGTTGCCGTTGAAGTTCCAGAACGCGTGCAGGCCGGCATCCAGCGTCTGCCGCAGCGTGCCGTCGATGAACAGCAGGCCCACCGACTCGCTCGGCACGGTGCTGATCACCGCCACACGCGGCAGCACGCCCAACTGGCCCAGGCGCTGCTGCACGTCCGCCGGAATGCGCGGATCGTCACCCAGCGCCATGACGCGTACCTGGGTGTCGACCGAACCGCGCCAGTACAGACGGCGGCTGCCCGGCGGCAGCACTTCATCGATGCGGCCGTTGCGCAGCAACAGGCCGACCTCGCCGGCGCCGACGTTGGCCAGCACGAAGTGCGTGTCCAGCTGTGCGCCCAGCGCTTCGATCAGGCTGTCCTGGTCGCTGCCGGTGTAGGCCGCGCCCTTCGATGCGTTGTGGAGGTCCACGTGCGGCCGGCCGCCGAACGGCGACAGGCGGTGCACGCCCGGCAGCAGGATCTGCTGGAAACGACGGTTGCGATACACCAGGCCGCGCTCGCCGTCGCCGATCACGACCTTGATGGTCCAGAACATGGGAGTCTCTCCTTGTATGGCTCTGGTGGTTCGACCCGTTGCGGATGAATCGCCATGACCCGGGTCGATCAGGTCGTGGCGCGGCCGCCTGCACACCGCGTGCAGGCAGCGGAAGAGGGCGGCCATCGGCGGACGGTCCGCGCGCGGAGCCTTCGGCGCACCGGCAGTGCTGCCATCGTCGTTCCCGGCAGGCAGCACCGGTGCGGAACGTGGCTGGCAGTGGCGGCGGGCCGGAGCCCGGCGTGCGCTCCGTTGCCTTCCACGTTCCTGCCCGAAGGCGATGTCCGTGGATGGCGACGATGGCCGCTGGGGCTTGCGCCCCGGGTGTTGCTTCAAGTCATGACGTGACAGGTCATGTGGTTGGAGTGGGAGTCGAACCCACGACAGACGGAATCAGGATCCGTTGCTCTGACCAAGCTGAGCTATCCAGTTGGGGACCGCGCGGAATCGAACCGCGTACCGGCGAACCGGCGCCTGCCTCCAGCAGGCGATCCAGGCGATGGCATGTCCGCGACCTCCGGCATACGCCACGGCAACGCCGCGCGCACCAGCCCGTGGTGGAAACGGGACCGTTGGAGAATCGAGGGTGCAGGCCACCGACATTATCGGCGAGCGATAATGTTTGGGTGCGATGCAGATAATGTCCAGGCGCTGCCGGTCGCGCGAAGTAAATCCTTCGGCGGGGCAGGAAAGGCCTGGGTCAGTGAGCGGCGGGTTGCCGCGCGGGGTGCAGTTCTGGCATCGCGGGTCCTTGTGCCGACGCAAAAAAAACGCCCCCGGGACTTGCGTTCCGAGGGCGTCGTCAGGCCTCGGAGATCGGGGTGGCCGATCTCCGCAGGGCGGATATCAGGCCGTTGTAAGCTGGTCTTCCTTGCCGAACGCGCGCGCCAGCACGTCCATGCGCAGGCATGGCAGCAGTTTGGCGGTGGCGACGGAATGCGCGTTCAAGGGAAGTTTCCAGTGGTTGTTGAAACGAGGTGCGCACGATAAACCACGATTTAGTCGCGCGCAACCAATTTGTTCAATTATTTTCTTCGGTATGCGTGCAATGCCGGCCAGCGGCCGGCACTACCGGCCCTCAGGCTTCCGCGCTGGCGGCATCCAGCTGCGCGACATCCTGCACGCTCAGCGATACGTTGGCTACTGCCAGCAGATCGTGCAGTTGTTCGACGCTGGTGGCGCTGACGATCGGCGCAGTGATCGACGGCCGCGCGATCTGCCACGCCAGCGCGATCTGTGCGGCGCTGGCGCCGTGCTTGCTGGCCACGTCATCCAGCGCCTGCAGGATGCGCAGGCCGCGCGGGTTCAGATAGCGCTTCACTACCGTCTCGCCACGTGCCGGACTCTTGGCCGCATCGGCCGGCGTGCGGTACTTGCCGCTGAGGAAGCCACTGGCCAGCGCGTAGTAGCCGATCACGCCGATCTGCTCGCGCTGCACCAGCGGTTCCAGTTCCTTTTCGTAGCCGGCGCGGTCGTACAGGTTGTACTCCGGCTGCAGGGTTTCGTAACGCGGCAACTTGTAGTCGGTGGACACCTTCAGCGCATCGGCCAGGCGCGTGGCGCTGTAGTTGGAAGCACCGATCGCACGCACCTTGCCGGCCTCGATCAGGCGGCCGAACGCGGCCAGCGTGGCTTCCAGCGGCGTCGACTCGTCATCCTCGTGGGCCTGGTACAGATCGATCACGTCGGTCTGCAGCCGGCGCAGCGAATCCTCGACCGCCGAATTGATGTTGTCCGGGGTCAGGCCGGGGCGTTCGGCCCACTTGGCCACCTTGGTCGCCAGCACCACCTTGTCGCGCTTGCCGCTGCGCGCGAACCACTTGCCGATCAGCGTTTCCGATTCGCCGCCGGCGTTGCCCGGCACCCAGGCCGAATACACATCGGCGGTGTCGACCAGGTTGAAGCCGGCGTCGACGAAGGCATCGAGCAGGGCGAAGCTGGCCTTTTCATCGGCGCTCCAGCCGAACACGTTGCCACCGAAGGCGAGTGGACGTACATGCAGGCCGGAACGGCCCAGTTCGCGGGTTACCGTCATGGGCACGGACTCCTTGGGGGAAGTGCTCCAGAATAGAACGCGTAGTGTGACCGTGCTGCGGCGGTGACCACAAAACAGTGTTCCGCGCCGCGCACGCCGCTAACGTTTTGTGAACACCTGGGACGCCGCGGCTGCTAGTCTCGCCGCATCTTCCGCTGGAGTCACTCCGATGATGCCTGCTTCGTCCCTGCGTGGTTGCCGACTGCTGCTTGCTTCGGCCCTGCTTGCTGCTGTTCCCGCGTTCGCCGCACCGGCCACGGTCGCGCCGGCGAAGATCGAGGTGTCGCCGGCCATCGATGCGGCGGTGAAGGCGTCGACCCGTGATGCCAACAACGTCAAGCGCGATGGCTTCCGTCATCCGGCGCAGACGCTGTCGTTCTTCAAGGTGACGCCGGAAAAGACCGTCATCGAGATCACCCCCGGCAACGGCTGGTACTCGGAGATCCTGGCGCCGCTGCTGCATGACAAGGGCCACTACGTTGCCGCCGTGGTCGACCCGATGGCGGTGCCCGAAGGCCGCGGCCGTGACTACCAGCAGCGCAGCCGCGACAGCCTGGAGAAGAAGTACGCCGGTGCGCCGGCACAGTTCGGCAAGACTGCCGTGGTCGCCTACGATCCGGCCAAGCCGGTGTTCGGCCCGGCCAATTCAGCCGATGTGGTGCTGACCTTCCGCAACGTGCACAACTGGCGCAAGGCCGGCCAGGCGCAGGGCATGTTCCAGGGCTTCTTCAACGTGCTCAAGCCGGGCGGCGTGCTGGGCGTGGTCGAGCATCGTGCCAAGGCCGACGTAGCCGACGATGATGACACCGGCTATGTCGGCCAGCAGCAGGTGATCGCGATGGCCGAGGCGGCTGGTTTCAAGCTGGATGCACGCAGCGAGGTCAACGCCAACCCGCGCGACACCAAGGACCACCCGAACGGCGTGTGGACGCTGCCGCCGACCAACCAGCACGACAAGGCCGATGATGCGAAGTACCAGGCGATCGGTGAAAGCGACCGCATGACCCTGCGCTTCATCAAGCCGTAGCGGGCGGCGCCGGGCTGCGCCCGGTGAGCGCTGCGGCGTCACAATGGACGTAACGTGTATCCGCCGGGCGTGGCCCGGCCCTGCTGCCAATGGAGTGGACAGTTGAAGAAGGTGTTCTATATCGCTGTTGCAGTGCTGGTGTTGGCGCGGCTGATTGACTTCGTGTTCTACGGTGGCCATGCCTACGACCTGGTGGCGACCGTGGGGTTTGCCGTGCTGTTTGCCGGTGCGCTGCTGGAGGAGCGTGCGCGTGCCATGAATCCGCCGCCGGTTCGCCTGCGGCGCCGGGCCAATGTCATCGCGGCGTGCGGCATCGCACTGGTGCTGGGCTCTTTCCTGCTGGAGTGGAAGGTCTTCGGTTGATCGCGCCGCAGCCTCGGCCGGCGTGATGCCCGGCAGCACCGGGGCCGCGCTCGGCCGAGGTTGCGCGGCATGGGACAATGCGCCATCTGCCGCCCGTCGTGCCCGCAATGCTGATCGCCTTCAACAAGCCCTTCAACGTGCTCTGCCAGTTCACCGACCGCAGCGTACCGCCGCGGCCGACGCTGGCCGGGTTCGGCCTGCCGCCGCGCGTGTATGCCGCCGGTCGCCTGGACCATGACAGCGAAGGCCTGCTGCTGCTGACGGATAACGGTACGCTGGCGCACAAGCTGACCGATCCCAGGCATAAGGCCGACAAGACCTACTGGGTGCAGGTGGAAGGCACGCCCAGCGATGAGCAGCTGCAACGGCTGCGCGATGGGGTGGAGCTGAATGACGGACCGACCTTGCCGGCGAAGATCGAGCGCCTCGATCCGGCGCCGTCGCTGTGGACACGCGATCCGCCGGTGCGCTTCCGCAAGACCGTGCCCGACAGTTGGCTGGCGATCACGATCCGCGAGGGCCGCAACCGCCAGGTGCGGCGGATGACCGCGGCGGTGAACCTGCCGACGCTGCGGCTGGTCCGCGTGTCGATGGGACCCTACCGCCTGGACGACCTGCAGCCGGGGCAGTGGCGGCAGATCGGCTGAAACAGGAAGGGCCGGATACCCTACGGTATCCGGCCCTCATAGCGGGCTGATGGGCTCAGTTCCTGCGGAAGGAAGCCGACCCCGGCAGACTTAGGCGTCGCTGCCGATATCGCTGTGCTCGTCCACCACGGTGTCGTTGCGGCGGTCACGCGCATTGATGCGCTGCGCCTGGCCATTCACCACGTGGCCGTTGGCGGCCTTCTTCTTCTGCTGCTTGCGGTACAGCGCATAGCCGAGCAGGCCGACACCCACCGCAGCGGCGGCAATGGTCACCGCCGGGTTGCGCCGGGCGAACTTGGTGGCCACCTTGCCACCGGTCTTGACGGCACCCAGCGCCGCGCCGGTCTTGATCCAGTCACTGGCCTGCGGCCCAAGGTGGCGCAGGCTGCCACCGGCACTCTTCAGGCCGTCGCCGGCGCTGTGGGCCAGGTCCAGGGCGCGCTCCAGAGCGCGGTCGGTGATTACGGTCAGCTTGCTCATGCGGGGGTCCTTTGCCTCGGGTCGAAGTCCAGTGTCGCGTGTTGTCCGTAAACGGTATGTCAGTCGAGGTGGCACGCGGTGTGACTTTACCGCAGCCATTCAGGATCAGGCAGGGTCCGGCTACGTCCCGCGCGGCTTGGCCCGATGCGTGGCCGTGGCCGTCCACGGGTCATCCGGCCACGGATGGCGCGGATAACGGCCCTTCATTTCCTTTTTCACCTCGGCGTAGGTGCTTTCCCAGAAGTTGCGCAGGTCCTGGGTGACCTGCAGCGGGCGGCCGCCGGGGGAGAGCAGGTGCAGGGTCAGCGGCACGCGGCCATCGGCGATGCGCGGCGTGTCGGCCAGGCCGAACAGTTCCTGCAGCTTCACCGCCAGCACCGGCGGCAGCGGGTCGCCGCTCTCGCTGTCCAGCGCATAGGTGATCGGCCGCTCCAGTCCGGACGGCACGGTGATGCGGGTCGGCGCATGACGCTCGACCAGCTGCCGTTGTGGCCACTCCAGTGGCGATTTCAGCGCTTCGCCGAAGCTGGATTCGTCCAGCGCATCCAGTCGCGTCTTGCCGGCGAACGCGGGCTGCAGCCATTGTGCGCGCGTGGCCAGCAGGGCGTCGTCGCTGCAGTCGGGCAGGCCGAGCTCGGGCATCCAGCGCCGCAGCGATTCCACCCGTGCCTGCCACTGGCGCAGGCCTTCGGTCCACGGCAGCGCCTGCAGGCCGAGCTCGGCCACCGCATCGGTCAGCGCCTGCGCGGCGTGCTGCGGATCGACCCGGCCGGCCGAGCGGCTGTCCAACACGATCCGGTCGAAACGGGTCTCGCGCAGGGCCACCAGGGCGCGGCGCTCGCTGTCCCAGCGCACCACGTCTTCGGTGACGAAGCGCTCCGGCCATGCCTTGCGCAGCTGGCCTTCATCCACCGGTGCGGCACGCAGCAGCAGCGCATCGCGCGCCTCGAAGCGCAGTTCGCTGGCCACCAGCCACGGCTCGCCGCGCAGGTCGCTCAGCTCGTGCAGGCGCGCGCTGCGGCCATTGGCCAGGAGGTAGCGCAATGGATCGCTGGGATGCTGGACGCCAATCCGGTCTGGGAAGGCGTGCGCGAGCAGGTCGCCCAGCTCATGGGCCTCGATGCTGGCCGGCGGCGTGGCTTCGCAGCGCAGGCGGCGACGCCACTGCCTGGCGGCGGCATCGATGGCGGCCAGCCCGCTGCGGTTGGCATCGCCCGGTATGCGGCCATTGCGGAACGCGGCCAGTGCGCGCCAGCGTGCCGCCAGCGCGTCACCGCCCTGGCGCAGCGGGTCGCGCGCTTCCAGCAGGGCGGCCAGATCGGCGGCCAGCGCCTGCGCGCGGGCATCGGGTGCTGCCAGCAGCATCGCCGCCATCCGTGGGTGCGTACCCAGTGCCAGTACACGCCTTCCAAGTGCGGTGATCGCGCCACTGCTGGACAGTGCACCCAGGCGTTGCAGCAGTTCGCGCGCCGCACCCATCGGGCCGGCCGGTGGCGGGTCGAGGAAGCGCAGGTCGCTGCTGCCCCACGCGGCCAGTTCCAGCGCCAGTCCGGCCAGTTCCACCTGGTCGATCTCGGCGCGGCGCTGCGGCTCCAATCGCTGCGACTGCGGCCACAGCCGCCAGGCCACGCCTTCGGCCACGCGACCGGCGCGACCGGCGCGCTGGTCGGCCGACGCCTGGGCGATGGACACCACGTCCAGCCGGGTGAAGCCGCTGTTGGGGTCGTAGCGCGGTTCGCGCGCCTGGCCGCTGTCGATCACCACGCGCACGCCGGGCAGGGTCACCGACGACTCGGCCACGTTGGTCGCCAGCACCACGCGACGGCGGCCATCGCTGGCCATCTGCAGCACGCGCGCCTGTTGTTCCACCGGCAGCTCGCCATGCAACGCCAGCACCTCGACGTTGCCATCGAGTGACTCCTGCAGGCCGGCCTGGACGCGCGCGATCTCGCGCTGGCCGGGCAGGAACACCAGCAGGTCACCGGGGTGATCGGCCAGGGCCTGCTGCACCGCGCGGCGCACCTGCAGTTCCAGCGTCTCATCGCGGCGCGCCGGGAAATGGCTGACCGTCACCGGGTAGCTGCGGCCCTCGCTGCTCAGCCGCGGCGCATCGAGGAAGCGTGCCAGGCGCTCGCCATCCAGCGTGGCCGACATCACTACCAGGCGCAGGTCATCGCGCAGCTGCGCCTGCACGTCCAGCGCCAGCGCCAGGCCGAGGTCACCGCTGAGATGGCGCTCGTGGAACTCATCGAACAGGATCGCACCGACCTCTTCCAGCATCGGGTCGTCCTGCAGCATGCGGGTCAGGATGCCTTCGGTGACGACTTCAATGCGTGTGCGCGCCGAGACCTTGTTCTCGAAGCGGATGCGATAGCCGACGGTGCCACCCACCTCTTCACCGAGCTGCCGCGCCATGAACAGCGCGGCGCTGCGCGCGGCCACCCGGCGCGGCTCCAGCAGGATGATTTTCCGGCCCTGCAACCACGGTGCATCGAGCAGGGCCAGTGGTACCTGGGTGGTCTTGCCGGCGCCGGGCGGGGCTTCCAGCACCAGCCGTGGCTGCACGGCCAGGTGCTGCTGGATCTGCGGCAGCAGCGGGGAAATCGGGAAGAGCGGGGCGTTCATGTGCAAAGGATAAGGGGCCACGGCGGGCGCAGGTACAATGCGCGGGCACTTTTCCCCCGCGATGACCATGCACCTGATCGATATCGGCGCCAACCTGACCCACGATTCCTTCGACCGCGACCGTGACGCCGTGCTGGACCGCGCGCGCCAGGCCGGCGTGGTGCAGATGGTCATCACCGGCGCCAGCCGCGAGCACTCGCCGTTGGCGGTGCAGCTGGCCCAGCAGCGTCCGGGCTTCCTGTACGCGACGGCCGGCGTGCACCCGCATCACGCGGTGGAGTACACCGAGGAATGTGATGCCGAGATGCGCGCGCTGCATGACCACCCGGAAGTGGTGGCGGTGGGTGAGTGCGGGCTGGACTACTTCCGTGACTTCTCGCCGCGCCCGGCGCAGCACCGTGCCTTCGAGCGACAGCTGCAGCTGGCCGCTGAGAATGGAAAGCCGCTGTTCCTGCACCAGCGCGATGCGCATACCGATTTCATGGCACAGATGAAGAACTTCGAAGGCCGCATCGGCCCGGCGGTGGTGCATTGCTTCACCGGCGAACGCGACGAACTGTTCGACTACCTGGATCAGGACTGGTACATCGGCATCACCGGCTGGCTGTGTGACGAGCGCCGTGGCGCGCACCTGCGCGAACTGGTGAAGAACATCCCGGCCAACCGCCTGATGATCGAGACCGACGCACCGTACCTGCTGCCGCGCACGCTGAAGCCGATGCCGAAGGACCGCCGCAACGAACCGATGTTCCTCTCGCATATCGTGGAAGAACTGGCACGTGACCGTGGCGAGGACGTTGCAGTGACGGCGGCCAATGCGACTGCGGCGACGCGTGCGTTCTTCCGCCTGCCCAACGCCGGTTGATCCGTAGAGCCGAGCCCATGCTCGGCTTATCGCGCGCAGCGCGAAAGACGCAAAGAGCAGCCGAGCATGGGCTCGGCTCTACAAAGCGCTGTCCGGTAGCGCCGGGCCATGCCCGGCGAGCGAAGCGGCCAGCGCCTGCAGCCCTTCCCGATACGTTGGAAACCGCGGTGCCCACCCCAGCGCTTCACGCGTGCCACGGCTGTCGATGCGCTTGTTGCTCTCGTAGAAGCGCCGTAGCGTCGGGCTGAGTGCAGGGTCGTCCCACGCCACGGCAGGTGGCATCGCAAACCCGCCCAGCTTCGCGGCGAAGGCCAGCACATCCTGCGGTGGTGCCGGCTCGTCATCGCTGGGCAGGTATATCCCCTGCGCAACCGGTCGCTGCATCGCCGCGACGATCACTGCCGCAAGATCCTCTACGTGCAGGCGGTTGAACGCCAGGCCCGGCCGAATCACATGGCGGGCACGGCCCTGTGACAGCTGCAGCAACGCATTGCGCCCCGGCCCGTACAGGCCGGGCAGGCGGAACACCGCCGAAGCGATGCCACGTACCTCTGCAAGCGCACGCCATTGCGCTTCGGCACGCAGGCGCTGCACGCCGGCTGCTTCGGTGGCATCGGCTGCGCTGCGCTCGTCAACCCAGCCGCCGGCCCGATCGGCATACACCGACGTGGACGACAGATAGCCCAGCCATCGCAGTGCCGGGCTGGCCCGCAGAGCCGGCAGCAGCAGGCGCAGTGCCGGGTCGCCCGCGGCATCTGGCGGCACGCTGCACAGCACGGCCTCGGCCTGCGCGACCTCATCGAGCAGGGCGGGCGACGGTGGGGAGTCAGCGTGCAGCTGATGCCGCAGCAGGCCATCGTCGGGCGCCGACGAGGGGTTACGCACCGTGCCGACGACGTGCACGCCCCGCGCCTGCAGATGCGGGGCCAGCACGCATCCGCTCCAGCCCATACCGAGGATCAGCACCCGCATAGGCAGCGCGCTGGCCTGCAACGGGAGGCTCACGCGCCGCGCAGTGCCTGGTAGGCCTGCAGGCTGCTGTAGGCGACCTGCAGCAGCAGGGCTTCCTGGTCGGCCTTGCGTGCACGCGCCAGCATGTCGCCGACGATCTGCTCGGCCTCGACCTGCTGGCCAGCCTCCAGGTCCCGCAGCATCGATGCCTTCAATGCAGAGCCGGCCTGGGTGAGGGTGCCGCGCGCGGTGTCCTGCGCGGCATCGGGAATCGGCTCACCGGCAGCTTCGGCCACGGCCAGGCACTCGTCGTACAGGCCACGTACGATCGCCTCGCCATCATCGGTGGCGACGATGGTGCCGATATCCGCACGCAGCAGGCAGGTCGCGGCGGCCAGCGCGGTCAGGAAGGTGTACTTGATCCACTGTTCCTGGCCGATGTGTTCGCTCGCCAGGTGATCAAGATGGGCCTGCGCGCAGACAGCGGCGAAGGCACGCACGCGTGCGGACGCCGCGCCGCCATCGCGCTCGCCGAAGGTGAGCTTGGCCGGCTTGCCCAGGTGCAGCACCGCACCGTCGGGGGCCTTGGTGGCGCTGATGAAGCACAGGCCGCCGAGCACGGCGTCGCGGCCGAAGCGCAGGTCCAGCGCGTTGTAGTGGTGCAGGCCGTTGAGGATCGGCAGCACGGCGGTGTTCGCACCCACGGCTGGAGCAATGGCGTCGATCGAGCTGTCGAGGTCGTAGGCCTTGCAGCTGAGGATGACCAGATCGAACGGCTTCTGCGCGGCCAATGCGGGCAGTGCATCAGCGGTGACATGCTGCACGGGGAAGCTGGCATCGCCGAGCGGGCTGCGGATCACCAGGCCGTCGCGGTCCAGCTGGGCGGCGCGCGCGGGGCGCACGAGGAAGGTCACGTCCACGCCGGCCTGGGCCAGGCGACCACCGAAGTAACCGCCGGTACCGCCGGCGCCGAGGATCAGGATGCGCATTGCACGTTCACCGCTTTCTGGGGGAATCAGATCTGCGATTGTGCCGGAGATTGCGGGCAAAAAAGAGCCGAGCATCGGCTTGGCTCTACAGAGATCGCTTCATCCACGCATGGCTTGGATCCATCGTGTCGACCAAGGTCGACACCTACCAACAGCAGCGCAGAACGGCTCCCCGGCAGATCGCAGGAATTTGTCGAAGGCGGGGTGGGTCCGGTTGCGGGGGCGTGAGCGCCATGGATGGCGCGACCGAGCCTCCATGGACGGATTCACGGCGTCCCCCGCAACCGGACCCACCCCGCCATCCCCCGGATAGTCAGCTTTTGCCGTTGAAGTTGACGTTGACGTTGATTCAGCGGGTGCAGGGCCGCAGGCCCTGCAGGCAAAACTCAGCTGCGCATGCCCACGCCACGGCGCAGCAGCCACAGCGCCAGCGCCGTCAGCACCACCACGAAACCGATCATCAGACCGTAGGCCACCGGCAGCGGTACATCGCTGCTGCCCAACAGGCCATAGCGGAACGCGTTGACCATGTAGAAGATCGGGTTGGCGTGCGTGGCCGCCTCGGCCCAGCCCGGCAGCAGCTTCACCGAATAGAACACGCCACCCAGATAGGTCAGCGGGGTCAGGATGAAGGTCGGCACGATCGCCACGTCATCGAACTTCTTCGCATACACCGCGTTGATGAAACCGGCCAGCGAGAAGATCGTCGCGCCCAGGATCACCGTGGTCAGCATCACCAGCGGGTGCGGGATGCGCACCGGGGTGAAGAACATCGCGATGATCAGCACGATCACGCCCACCATCAGGCCGCGCAGCACCGCGCCAGCCACATAGCCCCACAGGATCACCCAGTTCGGCATCGGGCTGACCAGCAGCTCTTCGACGTGGCGGCCGAATTTGGCGCCGAAAAACGAGGAGCTGATGTTGCCGTAGCTGTTCTGGATCACGCTCATCATCACCAGGCCCGGCACGATGAACTGCATGTAGGTGTAGCCGCCCATGTCACCCACGCGCGACCCGATCAGGTTGCCGAAGATGAGGAAGTACAGGGTCATGGTGATCGCCGGCGGCACCAGGGTCTGGCCCCAGATGCGCATGATGCGGGCGACTTCGCGGCGCACGATGGTCATCAGCGCGATGCGGTTGCGCTGGCCGTCGGTCAGCTCGGTGGTGCTCATGCGGGCTTCTCCATGTTGCCGGTGAGGCGCACGAACAGCTCCTCCAGGCGGTTGCTCTTGGTACGCATCGAACGCACGCGGATACCGGACGCGTTGAGCGTCGCAAACACGCGGTTGAGGTCCATCGCGCGTGGCATATCGATGTCCAGCGTGTGCGGGTCCGGGGCGGTCAGCGTCGCGCCCTCGATCACCGGCAGCTGCGCCGGCAGGTCACCGTCGATGTCCAGCAGGAAGCCTTCCACGTCCAGCTTGGCCAGCAGGGTGCGCATCGGCCCCTGTTCGACGATCTGGCCATGGTTGATGATCGCCAGGTGGCGGCACAGGTACTCGGCCTCTTCCAGGTAGTGCGTGGTGAGGATGATCGTGGTGCCGGCACCGTTGATCTCCTTCAGCACGCGCCACATGTCGCGGCGGATCTCGATGTCCACGCCGGCGGTCGGTTCGTCCAGGATCAGCAGGCGCGGGCGGGTCATCATCGCGCGGGCGATCATCAGCCGGCGCTTCATGCCGCCGGACAGTGTGCGGCTCATCACCTGTGCCTTTTCCCACAGGTGCGCGCGCTTCAGTTCCTCTTCGGCGCGCTGCTCGGCTTCCTCGCGCGGCACGCCATAGAAGCCGGCGTAGTTCACCAGGATGTCGAAGGGCTTCTCGAACAGGTTGAAGTTGATTTCCTGAGGCACCAGCCCGATCAGGCGCATGGTCGCGCTGCGGTTGCGCACCAGGTCGCTGCCGAACACCTCCACCTGGCCCTCGCTGAGGTTGACCAGGGAGCTGATGATGCCGATCAGGGTCGACTTGCCGGCCCCGTTGGGGCCGAGCAGGGCGAAGAAGTCGCCCGGGGCCACTTCCAGGGAAACGCCCTTCAGGGCCTGGGTGCCGTTGTCGTAGGTCTTGCGCAGGTCGCGCACGCGCAGGGCGGGCGCCGTATCGTTCTGGGATGCCAAGCTCGAAGCCTTCGCGCCCATGGGCTGGCGCTGGAGAGGGGCGGGGAGGGGCTATTATAGAAGACCCCGAGGGCTTGCCCCGGCTACACACTGTCCCGAAAAGTCGTGCCTGTTCAATTCCCCCTCAAGCTGGTCGGCTGCCGCATGCTGGCCCCGACCGTCGGCCACTACCAGTTCGTGCGTGATGATGGACAGCCACTGGATTTCCAGCCCGGCCAGTTCATCCAGGTCCATTTCAGCTACGCCGACGGCACCGAAACCAAGCGCAGCTACTCGCTGGCGACCATCCACGACCATGCGCTGGGCCCGGGCGAGGCGGTGGACATCGCGGTCAGTTTCGTGCCCGGTGGTGCTGCCACGGCCCTGTTCGAGGCACTGGAGCCGGGCGGCCAGATCAGTGCGTCCGGCCCCTATGGCCGGTTCTGCCTGAATCCCGGTGACCACAACGCCCGTTACCTGCTGATCGCCACCGGTACCGGCGTTACCCCGTACCGTTCCATGCTGCCGCTGCTGGAAAAGGCCATGGCCGAACGCGATGTGCAGATCGTGCTGCTCCAGGGCGCGCGCAGCCCGGGCGAGCTGCTGTACAGCGAAGATTTCTACAGCTTCGCCGAAAAGCACGCGAACTTCCGCTATGTTCCGTGCCTGTCGCGCGAATTGCCGGCCGAACCGCACCCGGATGTACAGCACGGCTACGTGCAGCAGGCGCTGGCCGGTTTCACGCCGGACCCGGCCACCGACATCGCCTACCTGTGCGGCAACCCGGACATGGTCGATGCCTGCGCCGAGCTGCTGAAGGCCGCCGGCCTGGGCAACCCGCAGATCCGCCGCGAGAAGTACGTCAGCAGCAAGTAAGCCAGGGTAGTGCCGGCCGCTGGCCGGCAACCCCACGAACCCTGGTAATGCCGGCCGCTGGCCGGCAATCCCGCAAATCGGAGGCGGCATCACGCCGCCCCCGGTGCCATGCCTCAGTACGCGATCCAGGCATCACGCCAGGCAAAGCCGGTGCCTGGGCGATAGGCATCGGCGTTGATGTTGCACCACGCACCTTCCGGGAACGGGCGGCAGGCGTACAGCTTGCCGTCGGTGCCCTTCACCACGGTCTCGCCTGGCTTGTAGCTGCCGAGGCCTGCCGGATACACGAAGTCGAAATCGCCACCCGGCGGATCGACCGGATCGACCGGGCCCGGACCCGGAATCTGGGTTTCCAGTTCAAAGCGATGACCCGGCTTCAGGTAGACACGGTTCTCGGTGGCGGACGCCACCGGCGTGATCACGCCGTTCTTCATCACGCCGACGCGGGCGTGCTGGGCGCTGCCATTGACCTTGCTGGCCAGCGCCATCGGCCACTGCGCCGGAGCGGTCTGGCCGGCGGCCAGGGTCACTTCCGGGCGCTCCAGATCGTTGCCGTTGGCATTGAACACGCGCAGGGTCAGCGTGGTGCCTGCCTCCAGCGCACCGCGGGCGGTGACCGGGCCGGCATCCTGCCACTGCGGCGGCGGAATCACGCCGTTGCCGCCTTCGAAGCGGACATCCATGCAGGTGTAGAACGCTTCACCCGAATCCGAACGCTGCCAGGTGTTGTAGATGATGTGCTGGCCACTGCGCTTGGGCAGCGGGCAGTCCAGCTTGTAGGTCTTGCCGTCCACCGGCACGTTGCCCAGTGTGCAGAATTCCTGCAGGTCGGCCCAGCGCAGCGGGCTGCCCGGCTGCCAGCCATCACGGGTGACATAGAACTTCCACTCGCGGGTGGCATGCGGGGCCGGGGCATAGAACTCAAAGGTGTAGCGGCCACGCGCGTCGGCGCGGATTGGTGTGGTCGGCCAGTCGGTACGGTTCAGGTCAAGGCCGCGGTACTTGGGAATGCTGGCACTGCACAGTTCGCCATCGCGCACCAGTTCGCGATGGTTGCCATTGGCATTGCCGTGGGCAATCGCGCTCCAGTCGTAGAACGGCTGCGCGCCGCCAATGGCCTTGGCTGCGGCACAGGCCGGGTTGGTCGGGTTTTCCGGATTGCCCTCGTGGCACTGCTTCACGCGGCTGAGCGGCTTGGTCATGGTGCCGTGGGCGAAGGCGCTGCCGGACAAGGCCAGGCCGGCGACGACGGACAGTGCGAAGACTGCCCGATGGGACAGGTGCATGCAGAGACTCCTTTGCGAGGTGTGGGAAACCTCAAGGAGTCTTCACATGCAGATGCGCCGGCAACATCGGACAAGTTTGAAATCGATGGCGGCTGTGTTCGATCTGCAACACGGTGCTTACTGTGCCGTCATCCGGGCGAAAGGCGGTGCATTGTGCACCGCCTCCCGCATCACTGCCTCAGTACGCGATCCACGCATCGCGCCAGGCCGCGCCCACGCCCGGCCGGTAGGCCTCGGCATTGACGTTGCACCATGCACCCTCCGGGAACGGACGGCAGGCGTACAGCTTGCCGTCGGTGCCCTTCACCACGGTCTGGCCCGGCACATAGCCGCCGATACCGGCCGGGTACACATGGTCGAAATCACCGCCCGGCGACGGCGTGCCCGGGTCCGGCACCTTCGTGTCGAGCTGGAAGCGGTTGCCATCCTTCAGGTACACGCGGTTGGCGGTGGCCGAGGCCGTCGGCGTGATTGCACCATTGGCCAGCACGCCCACGCGCGCATGCTGGGCACTGGCATTGACCTTGCGGGCCAGCGCCAAGGGCCATTGCGCGGCCGAGGTCTGGCCGCTGGCCAGCGTCGCTTCCACACGTTCGACATCGTTGCCGCTGGCATTGAACACGCGCAGTGCCAGCGTCGTACCGACCGGCAATTCACCGCGGGCGGTGACCGGGCCGGCATCCTGCCATTGCGGTGCCGGCGTCGTACCACCGCCGCCGCCTTCAAAGCGCACGTCCATGCAGGTGTAGAACGCCTCGGTCGAATCCGAGCGCTGCCAGGTGTTGTAGATCACATGCTGGCCGGTGCGCTGCGGCAGCGTGCACTGCAGCTTGTAGGTGCCATCGGCGGAGAGCGGTGTATTGCCCAGCGTGCAGAACTCCTGCAGGTCGGCCCAGCGCAACGGGCTGCCCGGTTGCCAGCCGTCGCGGGTGACGAAGAAGCGCCAGTCGCGCGTGGCGTGCGGCGCGGTTGCCTTGAACACGAAGGTGAACCTGCCATTGGCATCGGCGTGGATCGGCGTGGTCTGCCAGTCACTGCGGTTCACGTCCAGGCCGCGGAAGGTCGGGTTGTTGCCGCTGCACAGCTTGCCGTCGGGCACCACGGCCTGATGGTTGCCGTTGGCGTTGGCCTGGTTGATGCCGTTCCAGTCGTAGAACGCCTGTGAACCGCCAATCGCTTTTGCAGCGGCACAGGCCGGGTTGGTCGGATTCTCGGGATTGCCCTGGAAGCAGGCATAGACGCGGCTGACCGGCGTGGTCATCGTGCCGTGGGCGAACGCGTTGCCGGCCAGGCACAGGCCCGCAGCGGCGAACGAGGTGGCCAGCAACAGCGGTGTGGGTCGGAATGACATGGCGCATCCTTGTGGTCGTCGAAAGGGAACGGTGACCGCAGGCGCTGCGCTGGGCGGCGGACTTTCGGCGGCACCAGGGCGAGTATCGAGTCGCACTGCAGGCGGCGGAACCATCGCAGTGCCGATCCGTGACTGCGCATGTGAAGCCCTTCCCGCAGGCTTCACGCAGGGCTGAACGGATGCGCTGGACGTCACGTGACCGGCGTGGCATCGATCACGTCATGGAGATCACGCGACGCAGTCCCGGTACCCACCCGATCTGCCTGGCACGAGAAACAGCCATGCGCGGCGTTGTGCAGCTGGACGAACGCCACCGACGGGTCGGCAAACAGCGCATCCAGATGGCCGCCCACCTCGGTGCCCGCACAGACCTGGGCACCGCACATCAGCGCGGCGTGGTCATAGGCACGCATCGAGATCATCCGGCGCTGCACATACGGGGGCACCTCGCCCGGCGGCAGGACGCAACGGGTCACGCCGCGCTGCACGAAGATCGGGCCGGCGGCGCGGTACGGCGAATGCAGCGGCAGGTGGGCGTGGGACAGCAGGAGCAGCTCGCTGCCAGGCGCGGGATCGCTCAGGCTGATCCGGCAGGGATGTCCGCCGCTGGCGCCGACCCAGCGACGCTGGATGCCGAGCGCAGCGAGCGCGCAGTCGCTCATCTCGAACAGGTGCAGGAAGGGGCGATGGTCGATGCCACCGAGGTACCACGTGTGCATGGGTGTCTCCTGGGTCTGCGGCGGATTCTGCGCGTGCGCCGGCGGCCGTGCTCGCCGTTTTCAGACCCCGCATCGCCGTCAGGCCGGGGCACTGGCCCGTGGGGCGCTGCGGGTCGCCGCCGATGCCGCCCTGTGCCGACCAAGGCCGAGGGGCAGGACCGTCCGGTCTGCGCGCCGTTGGCGGCGGATTCGTCATTGCCCATCGCCGTCGGCGCGCTGCCCGTGTAAGTTGGGTCACATCTTCCGCGGCAGCCCGTCGTGGTTGCCAGGAACGTCTTCCAGGGGAAACGAGCACGATGCAAAGACACCTCCTCGCGCTGGCCGGGATGCTGGCCAGCCTGATGCTTGCCGGTTGCAGCCAGTCGCCGTCACCCGGCGCCGAGGGCGCCACTGACGCACCCGGCCGCCGCTTCGGCACGATCGATTTCCAGCCCTGCACGCTGTCCACGGTAGGTGCCAGCGCCAACGTGGAGGCGCAGTGCGCCACCCTGCAGGTGCCGGAGGACCGGGCCCAGCCTGACGGTCGCCGGATCGGCCTGCGTATCGCCTGGCTGGAATCGGGCAGCAGCGGCGCCAGCCAGCCGGATCCGGTGTTCTTCCTGGCCGGCGGCCCCGGCCAGGCGGCCAGCGAGGTGGCGGTCATCGTCGATACTGCACTGCGCCAGGTGCGCAAACAGCGCGACGTGTTCCTGATCGACCAGCGCGGCACCGGCGGTTCCAACCCGCTCAGCTGCCTGGGCGCGGACGGGAAGGAGCTGCCGATGGACGAGGATGCCGCGCCTTCCGAGGCATCGCTGCGCGACTACGCCCAGCGCTGTGCCGCATCGCTGCAGGGGCGTGCCGATGCGCGCTTCTACACCACCACCGAGGCGATCGCCGATCTGGATGCGGTGCGTGCGGCGCTCGGTGTGGACCAGCTCAACCTGGTTGGCGGCTCCTACGGTACCCGCGTGGCCCAGCGCTATGCGGGTACCTATCCACAGCACACCCGCAGCATCGTCATCGATGGCGTGGTGCCGAATGAGCTGGTGGTGGGCGGCGATTTCGCCAGGACATTCGAGGACGCGATCGCCCTGCAGTCGGCGCAGTGCCGCAAGGACGTTACCTGCAGCAAGCGCTTCCCGACCGATACCCGTGCGCAGCTGCGCAGCGTGGTCGAGACCCTGCGCCGTGCACCGGTTCCGGTCGAGTATCGCGACCCCGGCACCTACGGGACCCGGAAGGATGTGCTGACACCGGACAGCGTGGTGGGCCTGGCTTTTGCGTTTTCCTACGTACCCCAGTACGCCTCATTGCTGCCGCTGGTTCTTGATGAAGCCGCGCACGGCCGCTACGCGCCGCTCGCCTCGCTGGCACGCGGTGCGAACCGCAGCATGGATTTCCAGATCAACCGCGGGATGCATTGGTCGGTGATCTGTAGCGAAGATGCGCCGCGCTACCACGCGCCGGCCGAGGATCCCGAGCGGCTGTTTGGCAACGAGGTGGCCAGTGCGTTCTTCGCGGCCTGCCCGGTGTGGCCGCACCGTCCGGCGCCGGCAACCGATGCCGTGCCGCTGCGCAGCGACGTGCCGGCACTGCTGCTGTCCGGCGAGCTGGACCCGGTGACCCCGCCGCGCTACGCCGAACAGGTCCTCAAGGGCCTGCCCAATGGCCGCGCGCTGGTCGCCCGTGGGCAGGGCCATGGCACGTTGACCGCTGGCTGCATGCCGCGGCTGCTCGGCCAGTTCATCGACACGACCGATGCCAAGGCGCTGGATGCCGGCTGCCTGGATACGCTGAGCTACGTGCCGGCGTTCACCTCGTTCAACGGATGGGAACCATGATCGTCGCCGACAACCTGCACAAGGCCTTCGACACCCGCACCGGCCGTATCCAGGCAGTGTCCAACGTCGGCTTCCGCGCCGAGGATGGCCGCATCACCGGCCTGCTGGGGCCCAATGGTGCCGGCAAGACCACCACCATGCGCATGCTGTACACGCTGATGACGCCCGATCAGGGCAGCATCACTGTCGACGGCATCGATGCGGCGCGCAATCCGGTGGAGGTGCGTCGCCACCTCGGCGTGCTGCCTGATGCGCGTGGCGTCTACAAGCGCCTGACTGCGCGCGAGAACATCGCCTACTTCGGCGAACTGCATGGCCTGTCGGCCGAGCGCATCCGCGAACGCATCGAGGTGCTCTCGCATGCGCTGGACATGAGTGACATCCTCGACCGCCAGACCGATGGCTTCTCGCAGGGCCAGCGCACCAAGACCGCGATTGCCCGCGCGCTGGTGCACGACCCTCGCAACGTCATTCTCGATGAACCGACCAACGGCCTGGACGTGATGACCACGCGCGCGCTGCGCCGCTTCCTGCTGGGCCTGCGCGAAGAGGGTCGCTGCGTGATCCTGTCCAGCCACATCATGCAGGAGGTGGCCGCGCTGTGCGATCACATCGTGATCATCGCCAAGGGCACGGTGATGGCCGCCGGCAGCGCCGACGAACTGCGTGCGCAGGCCGGCGAATCCAACCTGGAAGATGCGTTCGTGAAACTGATCGGCAGCGAAGAGGGCCTGCACGCATGAGCATGATGTCGACCCTGATGACGGTGATGCGCAAGGAGCTGCGTGACCTGTCGCGTGACCGCCGCACGCTGCTTCTGACCCTGCTGTTCGGGCCACTGCTGTACCCGGTGCTGCTGCTGGGCATGGGCAAGCTGGCCGAGAGCCGGGTGCGCACCCAGATCGAACAACCGCTGCAGATTCCGACCATCGGTGCGGACAACGCGCCGAACCTGGTGCGCTTCCTCGCCGCGCAGGGGCTGAACACCGCACCGGCACCGAAGGACCTGGCCGAGGCCATCCGCACCCAGGACATCGATGTGGCGCTGCGCATCAGCGATGAGTTCGGCAAGGACTGGGCCGAGGGCAAGCCAGCGCTGGTGGAGGTGATCAAGGACAGCACGCGTCGCGCGGCCGAAGTACCCAGTGCACGCCTGGAGGCGGCGCTGGCCACCTACAACGGCCAGGTCGGTGCCTTGCGCCTGATGGCACGCGGCATCGACGCACAGGTGGCACGCCCGCTGGACGTGGCGCGCCAGGACCTGGCCAGTGCCGAGGCCAAGCGCGGCATGATCCTGTCGATGCTGCTGCCGGTACTGCTGACGCTGACCTCGTTCATCGGTGGCGCCTACCTGGTGATGGACGCCACGGCCGGCGAGCGCGAGCGGCAGTCACTGGAACCCTTGCTGGCCACGCCGGGCTCGCGCAGTGCGATCGTCAGCGGCAAGATCGCCGCCGCCTGCGTGGTCGGTTTCGTGTCGCTGCTGCTGACCCTGGTCGCGTTCAAGGTGAGCGCGCAGATCGCCCCCGGCAACATCGGCCGCCAGTTCAACATGAACGTCGGCTCGATGCTGCAGATGCTGCTGGTGATGTTGCCGATGCTGCTGATCGGCACCTCGCTGCTGACCTTCCTGTCGGCTGCGGCCAAGAGCATGAAGGAAGCGCAGAGCCACATGACCTGGCTGATGCTGCTGCCGATGCTGCCTGGCTACGCCCTGGTGGCCTATCCGCTGAAGAGCGAGATGTGGCAGTACGCCGTGCCGTTCCTGTCGCAGAACCAGATGCTGCTGAAGGTGATCCGCCACGAGACCATCACCCCGACGGTCTGGGCGATCTACCTCGGTGCCAGCCTCGGTCTGGCCGCTATGCTGTGGTTCGCCGCCGTGCGCCGCTACCACAACGAGCGCCTGGCCATCTCCGGCTGACCGCCACGGGTAGCGCCGGGCCATGCCCGGCGGATATGAAACGAGGCCCGGTCATTCCGGGCCTCGTTGTTTTCAGGATTGTGTTGCCTGCCAAGCGGCGAAGCGCTGGGCGATCACCGGTGCCAGTCGATCGAAGTTTTCCCAGGTATCGGCGACGTGGTACAGCGAAATGACGTCGGCCCCCAGCTGTGCCTCATAGTCTTCGAGATACTGGCCATTCTCGAGGTCGTAGTACACAGCAGTGAACGAGTTGGCTTCATCACTGATCAGGTCATCGACGAATTTTCCGTCGCTGCAATGAAGCAGGAACAGGCCCGGCGTCATTCTGCGTTCCCGCAGCGCCTGCAGGTCTTCTTCTGCGTCTTCTGCGAGTTCCGCGCTTGCCATTCCCTGTAGCAGCAGCCACGCCAGGTACATGCCGATGTGAGTAGCCCCAGCCTCTGCAGGAAGATCCGCGGGGAAATCACCGCCGGAATGCCAGCTGGCGTCGTCGTACTTCATCTGTTCTTTCCTTGAGATCGACAGCGAGCTTAGGAGGTGCGGAAAGGCGGCGGAAGTGCCGAATGCATCAGCCTCTTCTATACCGCGCAGGCGTCACACCCATCTCGCGCTTGAACACGGCGATGAACGAACTGGGCGTGTCGTAGCCCATTGACAGCGCAACGCTGATCACGGGTTCGCCTGCCAGCAGGCGTGGCAGTGACAGCAGCACGCGCAGGCGCTGCCGCCACTGGCTCAAGGTCATGCCAGTTTCGGCCTGCCAACGGCGGGCGAGACTGCGGCTGGACAGTCCGCTGGTGGCTGCCCACGCTTCGACGCTGCGAAGGTCGTCCGGCGACCGTGCCAGCGCCGCCGCGATCCGCCGCAACCGTCGATCCTGCGGTTGTGGCAGGGCAAGTGGCAAGGGAGTGCTGGCACGGATCTCATCGGCGATGACGCCGGCCAAGCGTGCCTGCGCAGCGTCCAGTGCCTGATGCGGCCAGCGCAGTGCCCGCGTCACCGCCGCCTGCAACAGCACATCGGGTTGGAAAATGCGGGGCAGCGGCGGCAGATCCAGGCCGGCATCGGCGCGGACGTACAGGCTCCAGCCATCGAATGCGTCTGCCCCTACCAGGGCGTGGGGCAGCAAGGGCGGTATCCAGGCAACATGCCCCGCCGGCAGCAGCCAGTGCAGGTCGCCGGCCTCGATCCGCAGCAGGCCGTGGTGGGCACCCAGCAACTGGCCGCGCATGTGCTGGTGGCGCGCGGTGCGCCGCCTTCCGGGCACGCGCAGCTGGCCGGCCAGCACGATGGGGCCGTCGTCGGCGTCCGCCAATGCCGGATCAATCAAGCCGGTCGGTGTCTGATCTGCCATATCCATTGGCAGTTATACGGCAGAAGCGCCGATCCGCGCGCGCCACACTGGGCGCCCATTCCAACACGAGCCGCCCCGATGCAGCCCCAGGACATTCTTCCCGACCATCAGAACGACGTGCAGGTAAACGGCCTCATCGTGCGCAAGGGCAGCGTGGGCGCCTTCCTCGCCAGCGTCCGTGACTGGCAGGACCCCGCCAGCGATGACGCCACCCGCGCCACCGCCGAAGCAGATCTGCGTGGGCTGCTGCCGGGCCTGCATGCGCTGGGCCTGTTCCAGGTGCTGGCCGCGCGCGATCCGGCACTGCAACGCCTGATTGACAGCCTCTCCTGAAGCGGACACGGCCCGGAGATGCCGGGCCGTGTGGTCATTTTGGGGCGGAAACGACTTAATCCCCTCCGTCCCCTTTTCTGCGGTCAGCCGCCTGGCGCGAACACCAGGGTGCGGCGGGTGGTGACCGGCGCGCTGACCGGCTCGAAGCGCCAGCGCTTGACTGCGTTCAGGGCTTCGCGGTCGAAGGTGCGGCCGGAGGTTGCGCGCAGCACGCGGGCGTTGACCACCGAGCCATCGGTACCGACCGTGATCTCCACCAGCACTTCGCCCGACGTTCCCGAACGCAGTGCCTCGGCCGGATAGCGCGGCGCCGGCGTACTGATCGGGCGCAGGGTGGGCGCGGCGGCAGCCGCGGCCTGGCGCGCCGCGCTGGCCTGCTGGGCCGCGGCCTGCTGCTGCTTCTGTTCGGCTTCGCGGCGTGCGGCGGCCTGGCGCTCGGCTTCCTGGCGTTCGTTGTCGCGGCGTGCGGCGTCCTGCTGGGCAGCGATCTGCTTGGCCGCGTCGGCTTCCTTGGCGCGTTGTTCGGCCAGGCGCTGCTGTTCGATCTGCTGCTTGCTGCGCTCCTCGGCGTCCTTCTTTGCCTTCTCCGCTTCGGTCTCGGTGCGCTTGGCCGCGTTTTCCACGCCCTTGGACAGACCGTCCTTCAGGCGCGGCAGGGCGGGCGCGGAGGCATCCACCTTCTCGATCAGTGCCACCAGGCGCTGTGCTTCGGTGTAGTCCTCGCGGCCCAGGTGCTGCTCGGCGGCGATCAGGGTGTAGGGCAGCAGGTCGGTCAGCGCGCTCTTCACCGAGGCGTCGTCCGGGGTCTTGTCGCGCAGGGCGAGGTAGTACTCGATGGCATTGTCGCCGGCCGGCGCGTACATGCGGTTCTCGCGCAGGGCCTGGCTGGCCGACTCACGCAGCTGCTCGGTGCCCATCGACTGCACCTTGGCGGCGACCACCGGTGCGGCCGGTGCAGCGGCGGTGGGGGCGGCGGCCGGAGCCGGTGCTGCGGATTCTTCCTTGCCCGAGCAGGCGGCCAGCGCCAGTGCCAAAGCAACCGGCAGCCACCGGCGCGCGGCGGTGATCGTTGAGACGTGCGACATCCTGCTCCCCTCTAGAAGACGACGTGACGTAAATCATTGATATGCATGGCCGGGACCCGTGGTCCAGGCGCGGCAGGGTGGCGTTTCCCGACGCCACCGCCGGCAACGGCGAGGATGCAATCTAGCATCCCGGCCACCGCCCCGCACAAGGGGTGGTGGCCGGGTGGGGCCGCAGTGATCATGTCGTGGCCGGCGGCGACCTCAGTGGTCGTGTGCCTTGTCGTGCGACTTGCTGTGGCCGTTGGACATCAGCTTGTCGGTCCAGGCGATGCCGATCGCCGACAGGATGAACACGCAGTGGATGATGGTCTGCCACAGCACACCTTCCTGGGTCATGGTCGTGCAGGTATCGACGCCAGCGTTGTAGAAACTGGTCGACGCCGAAGACACTGCCGCTGCCCATTGTTCCGGTTTGCACAGCGGCAGTCCCTTCAACGCGCTGGTGGCGATGAAGGTCTTCAGCAGGTGGATCGAGGAGATGCCGATGATCGCCATCGCCAGCTTCACCTTCAGCACGCTGGCGTTGACGTGGCTCAGCCATTCCGGCTGGTCCGGGTGGCCTTCCAGGCGCAGGCGCGAGACGAAGGTTTCATAGCCGCCGACGATCACCATCACCAGCAGGTTGGAGATCATCACCACGTCGATCAGGCCCAGCACGATCAGCATGATCTGCTGTTCGCCCATCGACACCGAGTGGGACAGCAGGTGCCACAGTTCCTTGCCGAACAGGAACACGTAGACGCACTGGGCAAGGATCAGGCCCAGGTACAGCGGCAGCTGCAGCCAGCGCGAGGCGAAGATCAGCGAGGACAACGGGGACAAGGGACGAGGACTGTGGCTCATGCAGGACAGTGCGTTTCGGGGGAGCCGCGAGGTTACCGGCCCGCCATGACGGTGCCAACCCAACTCACGCACTAGACTTCAGGTTCCTTTCCGCACCCCGAGCCGCCGCCATGATCGACCTGTATTACTGGCCCACCCCGAACGGCCACAAAGTGACCCTGCTGTTGGAGGAAGCCGGCCTGGAGTACCGCATCCACCCGGTCAACATCGGTTCGGGCGACCAGTTCAAGCCGGAATTCCTGGCCATCTCGCCGAACAACAAGATGCCGGCCATCGTCGACCATGCCCCGGCCGATGGCGGTGCTCCCCAGAGTGTGTTCGAGTCCGGCGCGATCCTGCTGTACCTGGCCGAGAAGACCGGCCGCTTCCTGCCCAGCGACGCGCGTGGCCGCGTGACCACCCTGGAATGGCTGTTCTGGCAGATGGCGGGCCTGGGCCCGATGAGTGGCCAGATGGGCCACTTCAACGTGTACGCGCCGGAGAAGATTCCCTATGCCATCGAGCGCTACGACAACGAGGTGCGCCGCCTGCACGGGGTGATGGACAAGCGCCTGGACCAGCACGCCTTCCTGGCCGGCGATGAGTACACCATCGCCGACATGGCCAGCTATCCGTGGGTCGGCGCCTACGACACGCTGCCGGTGGACTTCGCCGCGTTCCCGAACCTCAAGCGCTGGCATGAAGCGATTGCCGCACGCCCGGCCACCCAGCGCGCCTATGCCCTGCGCCAGCAGGTGAACCCCAACGCCGGCAAGCCGCTCAGCGACGAAGAGCGCAAGCACCTGTTCGGCCAGCGTTGAACCAGGACGGCGTCATTCACGCGTGACGTGGATCTACGGGTGGTGGGTGCCGACCCTTGGTCGGCACTCGTCCGCACTGCTATGGGCAGAAGGTCATGCTGCCTTCCCGCACGGGCTTGGTTAGGATGGGGGACGACCGCTCCGCGTCCATCGCGGGGGCGGACCTGCCGTTTGCCGGGATCCTCCATGCGCCACCTGTTCGCTTCGCTCGCCCTCATGCTTGCCACCACAACCGCTGCCCACGCTGAAAAGCTGACCCTGGAAGCCATCACCGGTCCGCTGCCGCTGTCCGGCCCGACCTTGATGAAGCCCAAGGTGGCACCGGACGGATCGCAGGTCAGCTTCCTGCGCGGCAAGGACAGCGACCGCAACCAGCTGGACCTGTGGACCTACGACATCGGTAGCGGCCAGACCCGGCTGCTGGTTGATTCCAAGGTGGTGCTGCCCGGCACCGAGACCCTCAGCGACGAGGAAAAGGCACGCCGCGAGCGCCAGCGCATCGCCGCGATGACCGGCATCGTTGATTACCAGTGGTCGCCGGACGCGCAGCGCCTGCTGTTCCCGCTGGGCGGCGAACTCTACCTGTACGACCTCAAGCAGCAGGGCCAGGCGGCCGTGCGCCAGCTGACCCACGGTGAAGGTTTCGCCACCGACGCCAAGCTGTCGCCCAAGGGCGGTTTCGTCAGCTTCATCCGCGGCCGCAACCTGTGGGTGATCGACCTGGCCAATGGCAAGCAGCTGCAGCTGACCCACGACGGCAGCACCACCATCGGCAACGGCGTGGCCGAGTTCGTCGCCGATGAGGAGATGGATCGCCACACCGGCTACTGGTGGGCGCCGGATGATTCGGCCATTGCCTTTGCCCGCATCGATGAATCGCCGGTGCCGGTACAGAAGCGCTACGAGGTCTATGCCGACCGCACCGACGTGATCGAGCAGCGTTACCCGGCCGCCGGCGACGCCAACGTGCGCGTGCAGCTGGGCGTGATCGCACCGGCCGCCGATGCGCAGCCGCGCTGGGTCGACCTCGGCAGGGAACAGGATATCTACCTGGCCCGCGTCGATTGGCGCGATCCGCAGCACCTGAGTTTCCAGCGCCAGTCGCGTGACCAGAAGCAGCTGGACCTGGTGGAAGTGGCGCTCGACTCCAACCGCCAGCGCGTGCTCGCCCACGAGACCAGCCCGACCTGGGTGCCGCTGCATAACAGCCTGCGCTTCCTGGAAGACGGCAGCGTGCTGTGGTCGTCCGAGCGTACCGGCTTCCAGCACCTGTACCGCATCGACAGCAAGGGCAAGACCACCGCGCTGACCCACGGCAACTGGCCGGTGGACGAACTGCTGGCGGTTGATGAGAAGGCCGGCAAGGCCTACTTCCGCGCCGGCATCGAAACCTCGCGCGAAAGCCAGATCTACGCGGTATCGCTGCAGGGCGGCGAGCCCCAGCGCCTGTCCAAGGCACCGGGCATGCACAGCGCCACGTTCGCCCGCAATGCCAGCGTCTATGTCGACAGCTGGTCCAACAGCACCACGCCGCCGCAGATCGAGCTGTTCCGCGCCAATGGCGAGAAGATCGCTACGCTGGTGGAGAACGACCTGGCCGATCCCAGGCACCCGTATGCGCGCTACCGCGACGCGCAGCGCCCGGTCGAGTTCGGCACGCTGACCGCCGCCGATGGCAAGACCCCACTGAACTACAGCCTGATCAAGCCGGCCGGGTTTGATCCGTCCAGGCGCTACCCGGTGGCGGTGTATGTCTATGGCGGCCCGGCCAGCCAGACCGTCACCGACAGCTGGCCCGGCCGCGGTGATCACCTGTTCAACCAGTACCTGGCCCAGCAGGGCTACGTGGTGTTCTCGCTGGACAACCGCGGCACCCCGCGTCGCGGCCGCGACTTCGGTGGTGCGCTGTACGGGAAGCAGGGCACGGTGGAAGTGACCGACCAGCTGCGCGGCGTGGCCTGGCTCAAGCAGCAGCCGTGGGTGGACCCGGCGCGCATTGGCGTGCAGGGCTGGTCCAACGGCGGTTACATGACCCTGATGCTGCTGGCCAAGGCCTCGAACCAGTACGCCTGCGGAGTGGCCGGTGCGCCGGTGACCGACTGGGGCCTGTACGACAGCCACTACACCGAACGCTACATGGATCTGCCGGCACGCAATGAAGCCGGTTATCGCGAAGCGCGCGTGCTGACCCATATCGACGGCCTGCGCTCGCCGCTGCTGCTGATCCACGGCATGGCCGACGACAACGTGCTGTTCACCAACTCGACCAGCCTGATGAGCGCGCTGCAGAAGCGTGCACAGCCGTTCGAGCTGATGACCTACCCGGGTGCCAAGCATGGCCTGTCGGGCGCCGATGCCCTGCATCGCTACCGCGTGGCCGAAGCCTTCCTGGGACGCTGCCTGAAACCCTGATCCGCAACCGGGAAGGAGCCCGCCGATGACCCTGCCACCGCCGATTCCCGCCCATCGCCAGACGTCCACCGGATGGTGGCGCCGCCACTGGCGCTGGGCGATGCCGCTGACGGTGGTGCTGGTGCTGGGTGGCGCCGGTGGCGTGGTGACCTGGAGCCTGTTGCGCTGGAGCGAGGCGGCACGCGAAAGTCCACCGATGCGCGAAGCGTTGCGCCGCGCGGGCTGCAGCATCGAACTGGTGGAAGCCTTCGGCGAGCCGCTGCATATCGAATCGATGCCGCTGGGCAGCATGCAGACCGCCATCAACGGCCAGCGCGACGTTGGCCTGACCGTTGCGCTGGAAGGGCCGCAGGCACGCGGGCGGTTGTTCGTGCAGGGCATCCGTCGTGACGATGTCTGGGACTACCCGGTGATGTACGTGCTGGCCGAAGACAAGCAGACCTTCGACCTGACGGCGCTGGATGATGATGAGGCTGCGCAGGAGTGCGAGCTGCAGGCCTGCCGTGATCGCGGCGAATGCCCGCTGACCGCCGCGTTGTGACCTCCCCGGGCAGGCGACTGCGGGACGTCGACCGGGTAGAGTCGACTGTCAGTCGACTGCTCTTCGGTCAGATAGCGAAACCCCCGCGCTGCGCGCGATAGTCGACTGACAGTCGACTCTACGCCGGCAGGCTTCCGCGGAGCCCCGGCTGCACAACCAGCCGCCATGACTTCCCGCCGATTGTCGCCATCGCCGTGAGCGCGTAGGGTGCGGGCAACCCCGTCCTGGAGTGCACCATGAAGCCGATTGCGTTCGCCGTTGCCCTGGCCCTGACTGCCGCACCGCTGCTGTCTGCGCCACCGGCGCTGGCCGCACCCGCCGCCAAGGCCGCTACCCCGGCCAGCCCGGCCTGGGTTGCCCGCAGCAATGCACTGGCGCAGATCCTGCTTGATGCACAAGGCCCGTTCCAGCCGGAGGAAACCGGCTTCTTCGGCGTTCCCGGCTACGACGACAAGGTCGCAGACCTTGGCCCGGACAACGGCAAGCGCTATCGCGCCGCGATGGCCAAAGCCCGCGATGAACTCAAGGCAAAGCTGGCCACCGAGAAGGATCCCAACGTCCGCCAGGACCTGGAGATCATGATCCACGCCGCCAGCCAGAACATCGAAGGCAGCGAGCTCAACGAGAAATACCTGCTGCCGTGGAGTGATGCGCCGCAGACCGTGTTCAGCGGCCTCAACCTGCTGCTGTCCGACCAGGTGCCGGCCGAGCGCCGGGCCAAGGCGATCGACCGCCTCAAGGCCTATGCCGGCCTGCAGCCGGGCGGCACCGCCTTCACCACGCTGGCCCGCCAGCGTTACGAAGAACGCTTGAAGGACGACAGCCTGCTGCAGCCGACCAGGATCGAAGTGCAGCAGTCGCTGGACAACGTCGAGACCTACATCACCGGCATCGAGTCGCTGCTGAAGAAGTACCAGATCGCCGGCACCGATGAAGCAATGAAGGCCCTGGCCGGGCAGATGAAGGACTACGCCGCCTGGACCCGCAAGGACGTGCTGCCGAAGGCACGCACCGATGCGCGCCTGCCAGCGCCGCTGTACGCCTACCAGCTCAAGCAGGTCGGCATCGACATCGACCCGAAGCTGCTGATGCAGCGCGCGCAGCTGGAGTTCATGGAAACCCGCTCGGCGATGCAGCAGCTGGCGCCGCTGGTGGTGAAGGACAAGGGCCTGAAGGTGGCCGACCCGAGCGACCCGGTGGCGGTGATCCGCGCGCTGAAGGCCGACAAGATCGCCGACGACCATCTGGAAGGCCACTACCGCAAGGTGATCGACGCGATCGATCCGCTGATCCGCGAGCATGCCATCGTCGACGTGCCCCAGCGCGCCATGCAGATGCGCCTGGGCTCGGCCGCCGAGAGCGCGGCCAGCCCGGCCCCGCACTTCCTGCCGGCACCGCTGGTCAACAACACCGGGCAGCAGGGCACCTTCGTGCTGCCGCTGGGCAACCCGGCAGCGGGCCCGGGCGCGCAGTACGACGACTTCAACTTCGGTGCGGCGGCATGGACGCTGAGCGCGCATGAAGGCCGCCCCGGTCACGAGCTGCAGTTCACCGCGATGGTCGAGCGTGGCGTGTCGCTGGCACGCACCATGTTCGCGTTCAATTCGGTGAACGTGGAAGGCTGGGCACTGTATGCCGAGGCCGAGATGGTGCCCTACGAACCGCTGGACGGTCAGATGATCGCCCTGCAGTTCCGCCTGCTTCGTGCCGCGCGCGCGATGCTGGACCCGATGCTCAACCTCGGCCTGACCGATCGCGCCAACGGCGAGCGCGTGCTGATGGAGCAGGTCGGCCTGTCCAAGGCGATGGCCACCCAGGAACTGGACCGCTACATGGTGCGCATGCCGGGCCAGGCCGGCAGCTACTTCTACGGCTACACCCGCATCCTGGAACTGCGCATGCAGACCGAGCTGGCACTGGGCGCGAAGTTTGACCGCCTTGCGTTCAACAACTTCCTGCTCGACCAGGGCCTGCTGCCGCCGGACCAGCTGGCCGATGCGGTGAACAAGGTGTTCGTGCCGAAGTACCGGCAGAAATAATCGGTAGCGCCGGGCCATGCCCGGCGAGCGCAGCGGGAGAGACGCCGGGCATGGCCCGGCGCTACCCGCGGTGACGCTGCCGCGTCACCGCTGCGGGGTAATCACCTGTGTCGGCAATCGCGCCGGCGGTGCCGGATTCGGCACCCAGATCGCGACGCCGGCGGCGCGCTTCTGCGTGGTCGGAATACCGATGCCGACGCCGCCACCGACGTGCGAACCGAACGTGCCGGCGCCCACCGACATGCCCACCGGCGAGCCACTGCTGCCCACACCCATCAGCACCACGCCATTGGCGCCGAGCGCGGCGGCCTCGCGCTTCAGGCGGGCCACGGCGGCATCGGTCTGGCCCTGGGTGCCGAAGCCGACGGCGGACGCCGATTCCAGCTGGGCGATTTCCTGGGAACCGGCCGGTGGCGTCGAGTAGATCTGCACCAGCGCCGGATCGATCGGTGCGCGGGCGCGGCCCAGCATCACCTTGGAGGTGCTGGCACAGCCAGCGGCGACCAGCAGGATGGCCGCCAACGCGGCCCAACGGATGTTCATGGCACGACCCCTGTAGGACTGGTTGCGATCATCGGCGGGCCACTCTGAATCGGCGCCAACACCCGGGCCAGGGCACGCACGGCAGCACGCTAGCACGCCGGGGGTGACAGCCCCGCCAACGGCAGTAGGCGACGGCAGCGGGAACGTCTATGGTTGGGGCAGGAACCAACTGCGGGAGAGTGGCATGGGCGTGATCAGTCTGTTGTGGGGCGTACTGGCGCTGTTGTGGATGATCCTGGCGCTGATTCCACTGCTCGGCTGGGGCAACTGGTTCCTGATCCCGTTCGCTGCGGTGGGCGCGGTCATCGCCGCGCTGGGCATTCTGTTCACCCACCCGAGCAAGCGTGGCCGGGCCTGGGCCGGCCTGGTCCTGAACGGCATCGTGGTGGTGGTGGGCATCCTCCGCCTCGGCCTGGGTGGCGGCGTGATCTGAGCCCGCGCCCGGGTGCGACAGGGCGTCGCAGGCGCACGGTCCATGGCCGGGCAGGGGCGTACAATGAATGGCTGCGCGAGCCCCACGCGTGCCTGTGAATCCGCGCCCGGCGCGGCTGCCCCATGATCATCCGACCCCGTCCCCACGGCTGGCAACTGCTGTACATCCTGCGCGGTTCGATCGTCAAAGCGATCGCGCCCAAGGTGCTGGCCATCCTGATCCTGTCCATCGCCGTGGCCGCGGTGGTCGAGCTGGCGCCGCCCACCGGCATCGAACGCGTGTCGGTCACGCCGTTCACCCTGCTTGGCCTGGTGCTGTCGATCTTCCTCAGCTTCCGCAACAGCGCCTGCTACGAGCGCTGGTGGGAAGGCCGCAAGCTGTGGGGCCAGCTGGTCTACGAATCACGCTCGCTGGCCCGCCAGGTGAACCTGCTGCTGGCCGATGACACCGGCCGCCGTCGCCGCATCGCCTATCTCACCACCGCCTTCGCCCATGCATTGGCCGGTCGCCTGCGCGGGCGCATCGTGGCGCTGATGGCCCTGCCGTGGCTGGACAAGCGCCAGCGCGAACAGCTGGGCCAGCGCGAGAACGTGCCCGACGCGCTGCTGGCGATGATCGCCGCCGAACTGGCCCAGGCGCTGCGCAGCGGTGAGCTCGATCCGATCCTCTACACCCAGCTGGAAGAGCGCCTGCACGCGATGTCGTCGATCCAGGCCGGCTGCGAGCGCATCCTCACCACCCCGCTGCCGTTCGCCTACACCCTGCTGCTGCACCGCTGCGCGTGGATGTTCTGCGTGCTGCTGCCGTTCGGCCTGGCCAGTTCGCTGGGCTGGGGCACGCCGGTGCTGTCGGCGGTGCTGGCCTATGCCTTCTTCGGCCTGGACCAGCTGGGCGAAGAAATGGAAGACCCGTTCGGCCTGGAGCCGAACGACCTGCCGCTGGACGCGCTGGTGCGCACGATCGAGATCGACCAGCTCGACGCGCTCGGCGAACGCCCATTGCCCGAACCCCTGCTGCCGCAGGGCTACCTGTTGCAATAGCCACTCCTCGGAGCCTGCCATGTCCCACCCGCTTTACCGCCCGCGCCGCATGCGCCATGACGAGTTCTCGCGCCGCCTGATGCGCGAGAACACGCTGACCACCGACGACCTGATCTACCCGGTGTTCGTGCACGAACTGGCCGGCCGCACCGCAGTGCCGTCGATGCCGGGCGTGGAGCGGCTGTCGATCGAAGAGCTGCTGAAGGTGGCCGAAGAAGCGCTGGAGCTGGGCATTCCGGTGATCGACCTGTTCCCGGTGATCGACCCGTCGCTGAAGTCGCTGGATGCGTCGGCGGCGTGGGCCGAGGACGGTCTGGCGCAGCGTGCGATCCGCGCGCTGAAGTCGCGCTTCCCGGAGCTGGGGGTGATGACCGACGTGGCGCTGGACCCATACACCACCCACGGCCAGGACGGCATCATCGATGACAAGGGCTATGTGCTGAACGACATCACGGTTGAAGCGCTGGTCAAGCAGTCGGTGTCGCATGCCGAGGCCGGTGTGGACATCGTCTCGCCGTCGGACATGATGGACGGCCGCATCGGCGCGATCCGCCGTGCGCTGGATGCCGGCAACCACATCAACGTGCGCATCATGGCGTACTCGGCCAAGTACGCCTCGGCGTTCTACGGTCCGTTCCGTGATGCAGTGGGCAGCGCGGCCAGCCTCGGCAAGGCCGACAAGAAGACCTACCAGATGGACCCGGCCAACGGCGACGAGGCCCTGCGCGAGATCGCGCTGGACCTGGAAGAGGGTGCCGACATGGTGATGGTCAAGCCGGGCATGCCGTACCTGGACCTGGTGCGCCGGGTGAAGGAGACGTTCGGCGTGCCGACCTTCGCCTATCAGGTGAGTGGCGAGTACGCGATGATGAAGGCCGCCTTCGCCAACGGCTGGCTGGACGAGCGCGCCTGCGTGCTGGAGTCGCTGCTGGGCTTCAAGCGGGCCGGTGCCGACGGCGTACTGACCTATTTCGCGCCGCAGGTGGCGCGATGGCTGCGCGAGCGCTGACAATAGCGACACGATAGACGGAGGACTGCGATGGCACCCGAACTGGGATGGATGCAATGGCTGATCTGGGGCACCGGAACACTGGTGTTCGGCGCCATCATCGTCGGTGTCTTCATCGCCGCCTGGCGGGCCGGCAAGCGCCCGCCGGAGCAGCTCTCCGCCGCCCGCCACGTGGCCCGTGAGCAGGCCCTGCCGGAGAGCGTGCAGGCCGAGCTGGCCGCGCTGAACCAGCGCAAGGACAACGGCCAGTTGAGCGAAGTCGAGTACGAGCAGCAGCGCGCGAAGGTGTTGTCGCGCTGACGGGTGGGTGCCAACCTTGGTTGGCACTTTCCCGCATGCCAACCAAGGTTGGCATCTACCGGGCGGCAGGCACGCACCCCGCAACCGCCGCCACCTTCGGCACCGCCAACCGGTACACATCCACGCCACCGGCACGTGGCGCCTTCGCCGCACTGCTGGCAACCATCATCTCGCCCGGCTTGGCGTTGTCGATCACCGGCGCGCCGGTCCAGCCGCCGGCCTGGTTGAATGACAGCCCCAATGGCTGCAGCGCCGCGCCGGTCCACGCACAGCCGCTGCTCCACACCTGCGCGGTCGCGCCGCTGCCACGACTGAACACCACGGCGCCGTCGTTGCCCAGCCAGTCGCCGTCGGTCTCGTCGTCGGCGCTGTTCAACGCGGCCAACGCGGTGGCTGGGCCACGCACGCCCTGCGCGTCCAGTGACGCCACGAACAGGTCCCAGCCCGCGCCGCGACCCTGCTCGCGGGCGAACAACAGCCGCTTGCCGTCCGCACTCAGGGCCGGCCCGCGCTCTTCCCGGCGCCCACCATCGCCCGCCAAGGGCCGCGCCTTCCCGAGCTGGCCGTCGGCTTCCACCGTGGCCCGGTACAGCGCCAGCGCGCCCTCGCGGCCGGCCGCGAACAGCAGCCAGCGGCCATCACGGCTGAAGTAGGGATCGCGGGCCTCGCCGGCCACGCCCACCGGCAGCGCCTGCGCCTGCTGCCAGCGGCCCTCGACCACGCGCGCCTGCCACAGGCCCCAGCCCGCCTCGCCGCGGCGTGCGAACACGATGCGCTGGCCATCGGCGCTGATCGTGGCGCGGCCCTCGTCGGCACGGGTCGAGACCACGCCCATGCCTTCGATGCCGTACTCGTTCAACGCCATCGCCACGGGGGCAGAGAGTAGACTGGCGGCAAGCACCAGCAGGGGCGGGGTGATGCGCATCATCCGGGTCCGTGCACGAAAGAGCATCAGTCTAGCCAGCTTGAGGATTCCATGACCGACCGTTACGCCGTCTTCGGACACCCCGTTGCCCACTCGAAGTCGCCGCAGATCCACGCGACGTTCGGTCGCCAGGAAGGCATCGCGGTGGATTACCGCGCGATCGACCTGGCGCCGGATGCGTTCCTGGCCGGCCTGGAAGCCTTCGCCGCCGAAGGCGGTGTCGGCGCCAACGTCACCTCGCCGCACAAGGAGGCTGCGTTCTCGGTGTGCTCCACCCTGACCGCACGTGCGCGCCGCGCCGGCTCGGTGAACACGCTGCTGCGCAAGGGCGACCGCTGGCATGGCGACACCACCGATGGCATCGGCCTGGTGCGTGACCTGACCGACCGTCATGGCCTGGACCTGCGTGGCCGCCGCATGCTGCTGATCGGTGCCGGTGGCTCCGCGCGCAGCGTCGCCCCGGCCTTCCTCGATGCCGGCATCACCGAGCTGGTGGTGGTCAACCGCACGCCGGACCGCGCCGATGAACTGATCGACGCGATGGGCGAACCGGGCCGCGCGATCAGCCGCTACTGGGAAGACCTGCGTGATCTGGGCGACTTCGAACTGATCGTCAATGCCACCTCGGCCGGCCGCGACCGCGACGTCGAGTTCAAGCTGCCGCTGTCGCTGGTCAATTCGATGACCACCGCCGTCGACCTGAACTACGGCGAGGCCGCCATCGCCTTCCTGGCCTGGGCGCGTGCGGCGAACTGCCGCAATACCGTGGATGGCCTGGGCATGCTGGTCGAACAGGCGGCCGAGAGCTTCCTGCAGTGGCATGGCGTGCGCCCGCAGACCGACGAGGTCTACCAGTCGCTGCGGCAGGGCTCGGCCGTGCTGGCCGGCGAGGACTGATCGATGGACAGCACAACGTTGATGGTGACCGTGCTGAGCATGGTCGGCGTGCGCCTGCCGGTACTGATCGCGCTGTGCATCGGCCTGGTCTGGGTGATCGGCGCACCGCGCGATGCCACCCGCACCGGCGCCCTGGTCGGCCTGGGGCTGTTGCTGCTGTCCAGCCTGGGTGGCCTGGCGGCGGGCATCCTGCCCATGTGGCTGGTCAGCAGTGGCAACTTCAGCGCCATCTCGGGCATGGGCGCCATCCTCGGCGTGCTGCATTTCGCGCTGGCGATGGTCGAGGCCATCGGCGTGGTGCTGCTGGTGTGGGCACTGGTGCGCCTGCTGCGTAGCCGTACGATCCCGGCGGCCTGACCGGTCGCGCCGGGCCATGCCCGGCGTATCTGGCCCCTGAGAGGTCCGGCCACCGGACCGTGACCGCCGCCAGGCGTCGTCGCTGGCCCGTTCAGGGTGCCAGCGGCGGTGAACGTGGCCGGCCATGCGACAATGACCGGCCTGATCCAGCCACGGTACTTCCCGGCGTGACCGAAACCGTCGCCGCTCCGCGCACGCTTGATGACGCCTTGAAGGACGCGATCCGCAAGGCGTACACCACGCTGCAGGCCAATACCCCCGGCTTCTCCACCCGCCGCTCGCAGAGCCAGATGATCGGCGTGGTGTCGCGTGCGCTGTCGAAAAGTGGCGGCGTCGGCGTGGTCGAGGCGCCCACCGGCGTCGGCAAGAGCCTGGGCTACCTCACCGCGGGCGTACCCATTGCGCTGGCCAGCAAGAAGAAGCTGGTGATCAGTACCGGCACCGTGGCGCTGCAGTCGCAGCTGGTGGAGCGCGATATCCCGAATTTCCTCAAGGCCACCGGCCTGGAAGCGACCGTGGCGCTGGCCAAGGGCCGCACCCGCTATCTGTGCACGCGCAATGCTGCCGAGGCACAGGGTGAGGGCTCGCAGGGCGGCATGTTCGAGGATGACGCGCCGCTGTTTGATCGGCCGCTGGCGCCGATCGAAATGGACATCGCCAAGCGCCTGACCGACGCCTTCACCAGCGGCAGCTGGGATGGCGACATCGACAACGCACCGGAGACCATCAGCCCCGGCCTGCGCAGCCGCATCACCACGCCGGCCTCGGGCTGCGCCGGGCGCCGCTGTGCCTATTCGGCGCAGTGTGCGGTGCTGCGTTCGCGCAACACCGTGCGTGATGCGCAGATCGTCGTTACCAACCACGCGCTGCTGCTGTCGGCGCTGTCGATCGGCGACAGCGACAACGGCCAGCCGTTGATCGCGCCGCCGTCGGACATGCTGCTGGTGCTGGACGAAGGCCATCACATCGGCAACGTGGCGATCGACCAGGGCGCGGCCAGCCTGGCGCTGGATGAAATGGCCAAGCGCACCGGCCGCCTGCAGATCCTGATCGCCGGTGCCTACCGCGCGGTCGACAAGGACCGCCTCGGCAACCTGCTGCCGAACGAAGCGATCGAAGTGGCCAGCAACGTGGCCAAGCAGTTGCGCGCGTTCCGCGATCATATCGAGCGCGTGTGGATGCCGGCGCCGGCGGACGAAGAGCCGATGTGGCGCGCGGCGAATGGGCGACTGCCCGAGGCCTGGCGCGAGCCGATCGAGGCGCTGGCTGACGATACCCGCAGCCTCTACAACTGGGCGCATGCCGCCACCGCGCAGGTCGCCAAGGGCAAGCCGGACGATGCCGCGCGCGAGCGCCTGCAGCGCAACCTGGGCATGGCGCTGGAAATGATCGAGCAGCAGTACAACCTGTGGCAGGCCTGGCGCCGCGAGGACAAGGACGGCGCGCCGCCGATGGCGCGCTGGGTCACCGCCACCCGCGACGGCGACCTGGTGCTGCACGGCTCGCCGGTGTCGGCCGCGCACGTGCTGCGCAAGCTGCTGTGGGATGAAGTGGATTCGGTGGTGATGACTTCGGCGACGCTGACCGGCGGTGGCGATTTCCAATCGCTGGCGATCGACAACGGCATTCCCGAAGAGGCCGAGATGGTTTCGCTGTCGTCGCCGTTCGACCTGCCCAACCAGGCCGAGCTGATCGTGCCGAAGTTCCCGGTCACGCCGGATGACCGCGAAGGCCATCCGCGCGAAGTGGCACGCTACCTCGACACCGAGCTGGATTGGGCCAAGGGCTCGATGGTGCTGTTCACCTCGCGCTGGAAGATGGAGAAGGTGGCTGGCCTGATGTCGGCCGCGCGCCGCAAGCAGGTGCTGGTGCAGGGCGAGATGTCCAAGACCCGTCTGATCGACGAGCACCTGCGCCGTGTCGCGGCGGGTGAGGGCTCGGTGCTGTTCGGGCTGAATTCGTTCGGCGAAGGCCTCGACCTGCCAGGTGAAGCCTGCACCACGGTGGTGATCACCCAGGTGCCGTTCGCGGTGCCGACCGACCCGCAGACCGCCACCCTCAGCGAATGGTTCGAGGGGCGCGGGCTCAATGCGTTCAACCTGATCGCCATTCCGCATGCGCTGCGCACGTTGACCCAGTTCGCCGGCCGCCTGATCCGCACCTCCACCGACACCGGCCGCGTGGTCATTCTTGATTCGCGGCTGCTGACCCGCCGCTACGGCAAGCGCATCATCGACGCCCTGCCGCCGTTCAAGCGCGTGATTGGTTGACGGGTGCTGGTAGCGCAGGCCATGCCCGGCGGAGGGCCTCAACGGCCTTCCGGATTCCGGCAGCCTGGCCCATAGGCCTTCACGTAGGGTTTGCCGAAGCAGCGCAGCAGTCCATCAAGCACGTCCAGGTTCGGCGGCCACGGCATCTGCACCTGCTGCCCGCCGTCGGTGGTGAAGTGGTAGCGGCCGTCCTTGATGTTCTCCGCCATCGCGGTGGGCGTCGGTATCGCGACCAGCCTCGCACGAGCCTTCTCCAGGGCGCTGCGGTCCTGGCGCAGGAACGCGACCATGCCGTCCACGTAGGCATTCCAGTAACCCGGGTCGCTCCCGTTTACTGGCTTGTGGCTGCGTTCCATCAGCGCAATCGCCTGCGCGGTCTGCCCCAGCTCCGCGCGCAGCTGGCCCTCGTGCCACGTGATGATGACATTGCCTTCCGCTTTGGGCAGTGCGCCGTAGGCGGACAGCAGGTCGGCCGCTTCGCGGGTACAGCCACGGTCGGCCAACGGGCGCCAGCCACCTTCCAGGTCCTGATCGAACCGGCCAGGTTCCATCGCCAGCATCGCTGCACGGTCGTAGCTGCAGTCGGGTGCTTTTGGCGGTTCGGCTGCTGCACCCATGGCAGCGGCCAGCGCAAAGGAAAGCAACATCATCTCAACCTCCGTGTTGGTGACTTCCTGGACCACCATAACGGATCAGGATGGGGAGCGCCGGCCGCTGGCCGGCAACCTCATTGATGTGGGGCGTCGCAGTACAGATGCCGGCCAGCGGCCGGCACTACCGTATGGCGGTCAATCGCCCAGAAGCGCGGCGTTGCGCACGGCGCCCTTGTCTGCGCTGGTGGCAAGCAGGGCGTAGGCCTTCAGGGCGCTGGTGACCTTGCGCGGGCGCACCGCACGCGGCTTCCAGCCGCGGGCATCGGCGTCGGCGCGGCGTTGCGCCAGGGTGGCCTCATCCAGCAGCAGATCAATGCGGCGGGCCGGAATGTCGATGCGGATGCGGTCGCCATCTTCCACCAGGCCGATGACACCGCCGCTGGCGGCCTCCGGCGAGACGTGGCCGATCGACAGGCCCGAGGTGCCACCGGAGAAGCGGCCGTCGGTCAGCAACGCGCACTGTTTGCCCAGCCCCTTCGACTTCAGGTAGCTGGTCGGGTACAGCATTTCCTGCATGCCGGGACCGCCCTTCGGGCCTTCGTAGCGGATCACCACCACCTCGCCGGGTTGCACTTCGTCGGCGAGGATGCCGGCGACGGCCGCGTCCTGGCTTTCATAGACGCGCGCAGGGCCTTCGAACACGTGGATTGATTCGTCCACGCCTGCGGTTTTCACCACGCAGCCATCGACGGCCAGGTTGCCGCGCAGCACGGCGAGGCCGCCTTCCAGTGAGTACGCGTGCTGCAGCGAGCGGATGCAGCCTTCAGCGCGGTCGATGTCCAGCGTCGGCCAGCGCGTGGCCTGGCTGAAGGCTTCCTGGGTGGGAATGCCGGCCGGGCCTGCCTTGAAGAAGGTGTGCAGAGTGTCGTTGTCACTGCGCACCACGTCCCAGCGTTTCAGTGCGTCGGCCAGGCTGGCGCTGTGCACGGTCGGCACTGTGGTATCGAGCAGGCCGGCGCGATCCAGTTCACCGAGGATGCCGAACACGCCGCCGGCGCGGTGCACGTCCTCGATGTGGTACTTCGGTGTGTTCGGCGCCACCTTGCACAGCTGCGGGACGCGTCGCGACAGCGCGTCGATGTGGGTCAGGTCGAAGTCGACCTCCGCTTCCTGCGCTGCGGCCAGCAGATGCAGGATGGTGTTGGTGGAGCCGCCCATGGCGATGTCCAGGGTCATCGCGTTGGCGAACGCGGCCTGGGTGGCGATCCCGCGCGGCAGCGCGCTCGGGTCTTCGCCGCCGTACCAGCGATGGCAGAGCTCGACGATCAGGCGGCCGGCGCGGCGGAACAGCGCCTCGCGGTCGGCATGGGTGGCCAGCGTAGTGCCGTTGCCGGGCAGCGACAGGCCCAGCGCTTCGGTCAGGCAGTTCATCGAGTTGGCGGTGAACATGCCCGAGCAGGAGCCGCAGGTGGGACAGGCGCTGCGCTCGAACGCGGCCACCTTCTCGTCGGAGGCGCTGTCATCGGCGGCCACCACCATCGCGTCGACCAGGTCCAGCTTGTGCTCGGACAGCCTGGTCTTGCCCGCTTCCATCGGCCCGCCGGAGACGAACACCACCGGGATGTTCAGGCGCAGCGCGGCCATCAGCATGCCAGGGGTGATCTTGTCACAGTTGCTGATGCACACCAGCGCGTCGGCGCAGTGCGCGTTGACCATGTACTCCACGGCGTCGGCGATGATCTCGCGGCTGGGCAGCGAGTACAGCATGCCGTCGTGGCCCATCGCGATGCCGTCGTCCACGGCGATGGTGTTGAATTCCTTGGCGACACCGCCGACCTGTTCGATCTCATGCGCGACCAGCTGGCCAAGATCCTTCAGGTGCACGTGGCCGGGCACGAACTGGGTGAAGGAGTTGGCGATGGCGATGATCGGCTTGTGGAAGTCGCCGTCTTTCATGCCGGTGGCACGCCACAGGGCGCGGGCGCCGGCCATGTTGCGGCCGGCGGTGGAAGTGCGGGAACGGTATTCGGGCATGGCGGGCGGAACGGGCGTGCCGTACGACGTGGGGGTCAGCCGATCATGGCCAATTTTTTCGGTTGCTGCTGCAACCACCGGAGGTGGTCCGGCCGGACTGCGCCCGGCACCCGCGGTAGTGCCGGCCGCTGGCCGGCAACCTCAACAGCAACAGCTGGCCTATCCGTGGGATGGCGGGGTGGGTCCGGTGGCAGGGGACGCCGTTAACCCGTCCATGGGGGCTTGGTCGCCGCATCCATGCGGCTCACTGATCTGGCTCCCTGAAAACGGACCCACCCCGCCTTCGACGTTTCCTGCGGCTGTTGGTAGGTGTCGACCTTGGTCGACACCGGTGGATCCACGTCATGCGCGGATGATGGGGAACGACGAAAATGAAAGGCCGTTCATCTTTCCCACTTTGCCGATTCCGGTTGCTGGCCCGGATTTGGCATCATTGGGGCATTGATCCGTCGACAGGGCATGAGGCCATGAAACGTTCCCGCACCACCGCGCTGCTGCTGATGAGCGCCGCGCCGCTGCTGTTCACCGCCTGCCAGAAGGAGCCGGAGGTGAAGGTGCAGGAAGGCCTGTACACCTCGGTGGAAGCCTGCACCGAGGCCACCGGCGATCCGTCGTCGTGCCGCAATGCCTTTGCCGAAGCGCAGAAGCAGGCCGCCGATGCGGCGCCGAAGTACGCCAGCAAGGAAGCCTGCGAGAAGGACTACAAGCCGGAACAGTGCGTGCAGCAGCACACTTCGGCGGGTACCTCGTTCATCGGCCCGATGATGATGGGCTTCTTCATGTCGCAGATGCTGAGCAACCGCGGCGGCCTCGCCCCGCAGGCGCCGGCGTCGGCACCGGCTTACCAGGACAAGAACGCTGGCTGGGCGCGCCCGGCACCGGGCGGCACCGGTGGCCTCAACACCGCCAGCGGCATCGGTGCCGGCAAGGCTGGCCTGGCGCCGGTCACCAGCGAGCCGAACCGTGCGGTCACTGCCAGCCGTGGTGGCTTCGGCAACACCAGCGCACGCCGCAGCACCAGCGGCAGCTACGGCGGCTGATCGACCCATGCAGCGCATCCGGATTGCCGAGCGTGCCCAGTGGCGGGTACGCGCGGAAGAGGCGGGTTTCCGCTTCCACACCATCGACGGCCAGCCGTACTGGGATGAAAGCGCGTACTACGCCTTCACCCTGCGCCAGATCGAACAGGACATCGAAGACCCCAGCGCCGAGCTGCACCAGATGGCGCTGGACCTGGTGGGCGATGTCATCGCCAGTGAACGGTTGATGGACCAGCTGGCGATTCCGTCGCACTACCGCGACTGGATCGCCGACAGCTGGCGCCAGCGCCAGCCACACCTGTACGGGCGCCTGGACCTGGCCTACGACGGTACCGGCCCGGCCAAGCTGTACGAACTGAACTACGACACGCCGACCTCGCTGTTCGAGGCCAGCTTCTTCCAGTGGCAGTGGCTGGAAGACCAGCGCAACGCCGGTCGCCTGCCGCAGCACGCCGACCAGTTCAATGCGATCCACGAGGCGCTGGTCGAGCGTTTCGGCGAACTGGCCACGCAGTTGCCGCCGCCGCTGTACTTCAGCGCGGTGGGCAGTTCCGAAGAAGACCGTGGCACGGTCGAGTACCTGCGCGACTGCGCCTCGCAGGCCGGCCTGCATGGCCAGGCCATCGCCGTCGAGGACATCGGTCTGTCCGAGGACGGCCGCTTCACCGCGCTGGACGATTCGGTGATCGGCACGCTGTTCAAGCTGTACCCGCTGGAAGACCTGATGGCCGAGGAATTCGGTCGCGCGCTGCCCGGTTCGGGCATGCAGCTGCTGGAACCGGCGTGGAAGGCGGTGCTGAGCAACAAGGGCATCCTGCCGCTGCTGTGGCAGCGCAACGTGGGCCATCCGAACCTGCTGGAAGCGCACTTCGATGACGGCAGCACGCTGGCCTCGGGCTGGGTGCGCAAGCCGCTGTTCTCGCGCGAGGGCGCCAACATCGAGATGCACCTCGCCGATGGCAGCACCCAGCGCAGCGACGGTCCCTACGACGGCCCGGCGATCATCCAGCGCGCGCATCCGCTGACCCGCTTCGAAGGTGGCTACCCGCTGATCGGCAGCTGGGTGATCGGTGACCACGCCTGCGGCATCGGTATCCGCGAGGACGACAGCGCGATCACCCGCGACAGTGCGCGCTTCGTGCCGCACGCGATCGTTGATGAGGCGCCGACGCGGATCTACGTCTGATGACGGTGCGGCGTTGGCCTGGCCGGCATGGGCGTCCCACGCCCGTGCCGGGCCGGCATTTCGATGACGGGCGCAGCCTGCAGGCCTTCGCGGACCGCGTCGCTGTGCGTTGCCATCGCTGCGACACCCCCGGTTGGGTTATCGCCAGCTGGAAACCCTATCGATGGACCGCGCGTTTCCGCTGCACCGGCTGCAGTTCTGCGTTGGATAGTGGTGACTGGGTCGGTGCGGTCTACATGCTGGGCCGCCAACCTTGTGGATTCTGTGGGCATCAGTGGCTGCATGTGCGCCGCCGGGTTCCCGCTGGCGTGCCTGCACCGGCGTCCTTCGCTGCTCGATGTGCGCAATGTGATCGCAGTACCGATGTTTCGGTCGTGGTGCGTCCGTTGCGTGACGCCGAGCCTGCCGATCCGCACTTCGGATTGCCGCTGCGCCTGGTCGAACCGACCCGCGCGGGCCTGCTCTGGGCCTATAACGCTGAACATCTGCAGGCACTGCAAGAATACGCGGGCGCGACGTTGCGCGAAAGCCGCGGCCATCACCGATCCATGTTCTCGCGCCTGCCGCAGTGGATGAAGCTGGCCCGCAACCGGGTGCTGCTGCAGCGTGCGGTGGAGCGGTTGCAGCGGCGGTTGTTGGGTGAGCGCTGATACGGCAGCCGAGCGTGGGCTCGGCTCTACGGAACAACACGTGTAGAGCCGAGCCCATGCTCGGCTCCGGTCAAGCGCAGGGCTACAACAACCCTTCGCGCTTCACCGCCAGGTAGCGCTCCACCAGCGCGCCGGGCAGGGCATCGGCGGTCACGTCCAGCACCATCACCTTCTCGCTGCGCAGTGCGTCGTGCGCCTTCGCGCGCTGCTGCAGGTAGAGTGCGGCGGCACCGGCCTGGGTGGCGTCTTCCAGTGTCTGCACTTCGCTGTCCAGCACGCCGTCCAGCTCGCGCTCGCGCAGGCTGGCCACGCATACCAGATGGCGCCGCTGCAGCAGGCGCACTGCCGCCAGCAGGTCTTCGATGTCCTCGTCGCGCACGTTGCTGACCAGCATCACCAGCGCGCGCCGGCGCTGGCACAGCGATACCTCGGTGGCCGCAGCCAGGTAGTCGGTGGCCACCGCGCGCGGCTGCAGGTCGTAGCTGGCACGTAGCAGGTGCTCGACCGTGCCCATGCCACGCTGCGGTGCCACCCAGCGGCGTTCACCACCGGCAGCAAACAGGCCGGCGGCGTCACCCTGGCGCAGCGCCAGGTACGCCACCACCAGCGAAGCGTTCAATGCGTGGTCGAAGTGCGAGAGCCCGCCTTCGCTGGCCAGCATGCGCCGGCCACTGTCGAGCATCAGCAGCAGCTGCTGGTTCTTCTCGTCCTGGTACTCGCGCGAGATCAGCTTGCGTGCACGCGCGGTGGCCTTCCAGTCGAGCTGGCGCAGGCTGTCGCCGATGCGGTACTCGCGCATCTGGTGGAAGTCGGTGCCCTCACCGCGGCGGCGCTTCACGTGCGCACCGACCAGCCGCGAGGCCTGGTCGGCACTGAACAATGCGAAGCGGGTGAGCGGCACGAAGTTCGGATAGACCCGCACGTCCAGCGCGGGAGGCAGCGTGCGTTGCTGCCACCACAGGCGCCACGGCGAGCGCATGCGCAGGTGCACGCCTTCAAAGCGGAAGTGCCCACGCTGCAGCGGCTGCAGGTGATAGTGCAGGGTGGAGGCGTTGCCGGCCTGCAGGCGTACGCGCTGCGGCAGCGATTCCAGCGGCCAGCCGCCGGGCACCAGGTCGAACACCTGCACCGTCATCGACGTGTCTGCCTGCAGCCGCAGCGCGGCCTCGCGGCGCACGCCCAGTGCCAGCGCTTCGGGCAGTTCGCGTTGCACCTGCGGCGACGGACGCCGCGACTGCCGCCACAGATCCATCAACGCCGGCACGGCAATCGCCAGTGCCGCCAGCGCCCAGCTCCAGCGCGGCAGCAACCCGCCCAGCACCAGGCCACCCAAGGCGGCCCAGGCCAGCAGCAGCGCCAGCAGCAGCGGGGCCGGCCTCATCGGCGCGGCGCTTCCACCTTGGCCAGCAGCGCGCCCAGCACGTCGTCGGCGTCCTGGCCTTCGATCTGCAGTTCCGGGGCCAGCGCGATGCGGTGGCGCAGCGCCGGGCGTGCGATGTCGCGCACATCATCCGGAGTGACGAAATCACGGCCGGCCAGCACCGCCTGCGCGCGCGAAGCACGCACCAGCGCGATGCTGCCACGGGGGCCGGCACCGACCGCGATACCCGGCCACTGCCGGGTGGCGGCAACGATGCGCACCGCGTAGTCGATCACTTCGTCATCGACGGTGATCGCCGCAGTGGCACGCTGCAGTTCCAGCAACTCGCCGGCACCGAGCACGCGCGGCACCTGGCTCAGGTCGAAATCGCTGGCCGCACGACCACTGGTGATCGCGGTCACCATGCGCTTCTCGTCCTCCAGCTGCGGGTAGTCGATCAGCACCTTCAGCAGGAAACGGTCCAGCTGCGCTTCCGGCAGCGGGTAGGTGCCCTCCTGCTCCAGCGGGTTCTGCGTGGCCAGCGCCATGAACGGCGGCGCCAGGGTGAAGGCCTTGCCTTCGATGGTCACCTGGCCTTCCTGCATCACTTCCAGCAGCGCCGACTGGGTCTTGGCCGGTGCACGGTTGATCTCATCGGCCAGCAGCAGATTGGTGAACACCGGGCCGCGGCGGATCTTGAAGCTCTCGCTCTTCGGGTCGTACACCGCGTGGCCGCTGACGTCGCTGGGCATCAGGTCGGGGGTGAACTGCACGCGACCGTAGTCCAGCTCCAGGGCCTGGGCCAGCGCGCGCACCAGCAGCGTCTTGCCCAGCCCGGGCACGCCTTCGATCAGCACGTGGCCGCCGGCCAGCAGGGCCACCAGAATCTGGTCCAGCACATCGGCCTGGCCGATGAAGGCGTGTCCGACGGCGGTGCGGATGGCATCGACGCGTTCGATCAGGCGGGCGTTGGCGGCCGCCGGCAGCTCGGGGACTTCGGTCATAGCAGGGATCTCATCTGGAGCAGCAAGCGGATGCGCTCGCGCAGGGCGGAGGAATCGTGCGGCGGAGGGGGCGTGAGCGCGCTGGCAACGCGGCCTTGAGGCCACTTCAGCAGCTCGGCGATGGCCTGATCGCGGGGCGCACCCTCCAGTGCGGCCGCAACCGGTGCGCGCAGGCGCAGGCGGTGCAGGAACAGGGCGAGTACGGCCTCGTACAGGCGCGTACCGTGGCCGAAACGCAGCAGCAGTTCACCACTGGCACGCACGTGTTCCAGCAGCGAACGGCGTTCCAGTACCGGTGACGGCAGCAGGCTGCCGAAGCGCTGCGAGCGGCCCCACAACCAGCCCAGCAGGGCCAGCAGCAGTGGCGCCCACAGTGGCCAGCCCTGGTAGAACATGCGCGACCACAGCGACGGCGGGCGGCTGGCGTAGATCAGCCAGACCGCACCCTTGCCGTAGTTCGGATCGAGCAGATAGCGGGTCAGGTCGCGGTGCGCCGCGTCGTGCAGGCCGTCGCTGGCCTTGCCCCCTGCCGATGCCAGGCGCGCTGCCGGTGAGTCCACCTCGCTGCGCATGAACTCCATGTCGGCCAGCACGCTCACCTTGCCCTGGCCATGGCGCAGGCGCGCAAACACCAGGTCGCGATCCGTGCCCCAGCGACGTTCGGCCTGTGCACTGGCGGCAAAACCCAGGGTGAAGCGGCGGCCTCCACAGAACTCAACGTGACCAGGATCGTCGTCGACATGGAACGGCTGGCAGTCGCTGCGCTGGAACAGGCTGTCCACGCCCAGCTGATCCAGCAGGGGCCCCTGCGTGCTGCCGGCATCGTCCTCGGCCGGTGGCGGCGTCCGCACCAGCAGGTGGCCGCCCCCGTCGACCCAGTCCAGCAGCGCGCTGGCGACGGGCGGCGGCAGTTCGCTGCTGTCCTGCAGCAGCACCACCGTGTCGTGCGGCCCCAGCGTCATTTGCCGCAGTTCCAGCCGTGGCCGCGAGTGCACGTCAATGCCGTCGGCGCGCAGGGCCTGGCCGAGCACGTACAGCGGGTTGTAGCCAGCTTCGCCCTGCGGCGGCAGCTGCACGGTCTCGGTCACCCGCTCATGCGTGCGCAGGTAAAGGATCGTCAGCGGTACACCGAACAGCACCAATGCACCGAGCAGCAGCGACCAGAACAGGCGCGGGCTCATGCCTGCCACCGGTACTGCTGGCGCAGCGTATCGGCCAATGCATCGAAATCGGCGCGGCTGGGCAGGCGGCCACCGTAGGCGGCGTACTGCCACATGCGCACGATGCGCGCGAACAGGTCACGGTCGCTGGCCTCGGGCATGCGCCGCGACGCGCGCAGGCATTGCGCTTCGGTGGCACCGGGTGGAAGCGCGATACCGCTGCGCTCGCCCACCGTGCGCACGCTGGCGCGGTACAGAAGGGCCAGCGCCTGCCGCGGCCGGCCCTGGTCCCAGAGCAGGCCGGCCTGGGTGGCCACGTCCGGCGGCAGCACCACCGGCAACTCCGCCTGTTCCTCCACCACCGGCGGTGCGGCCTCGGCCTTGCGTCGGCCACTGCCCCGCAGCCACGGCAGCCACAGCCGTGCGGTCAGCAGCAGCACCAGCAGCAGGACGCCGAGCAGCCCCCACAGGCCCCATTCGGCCAGCCGCGCCAGCCAGGCCATGCCGTCCTTGCGCGCTTTGCGTTCACCGTTGCTGTTGGTGTCACGCTGCAGCTGCTTGTCTTCCTTCTTCTCTTCCTCGGCCTGTTTGATCGGCTTCCAGCGGGTGACCTGGCGGGTCGGGCGCTGCAGCGGGTCTTCATAGGCGCGGTTCACTGCCTGACGGAAACCGGCGGTATCCACCGGCGTACCGCCGAAGATCGCTGCCGGGGTGTTGGCCGGGTCGATGGTCGGTGCTTCGTCGCTTTCCTCGGCGTCGATGCCACGGTCGTTGGGCTTGCCCATGGCGCGTTCGGGCTCGGCGTCTGTGTCCTGCGCATGCACCGGTGCGGAGACCAGCGGCAGTGCCAGGCACAGCAGCAGGGCCAGCGTCGATGCCGCCGGCAGCAGCCGCTCGCGCAGGCGGCGCAGGGCGATCTCCACATCCCAGGCTTCCATCTGCGTGCGCCGGTTCAAGTACAGGCCAAAGCCCGCACCGACGAAGAACGGGCCGATCAGCACCGAGGCCAGCCAGCACGCCAGGTTGAAGCCCAGCCGTGCCCATGCGGGGGTGTCCTGGCCGATCGTGTCCCATGCGGCGCGCCAGGATTCGGACATCAGCTCCAGTGGCATGAACATGAACACCGCACCGATCGCGCCGGACACCAGCACGGCTTCGAACGCCATGCAGGTCACGGTCAGTACCAGTGCCGCGCCCGCTACGCCGGCTGCCACTGCACGACGACGTGGACCGCGCTGGCCCGGTGTGTTGCCTTCCAGCAGGTTCACCGGCAGGCACAGGCTGCGCAGCACGCTGAAACGACGCCAACCCAGGTAGCCCCAGAAGCCGCTGTTGCCCCAGTGACGTTGCGCACGCAGCGCGGCCAGCGTGCCGACTGGTTCACCGAAGATGCCGCGCGACAGCACATACAGCGGCGCACGTTCGAACAGCGGTTTGCACCACCACATCGCCAGCCAGGCCCAGCCGAAGGCATCCAGCCACCAGCCCAGCGCGTTGAAGATCACGAACAGCGGTGCACTGGCCAGCAGCCAGCTGCCCCACAGCGCGCGCGCGTGACGGCGGGACAGCGCGGTGCCCAGCTCCATCGCTTCCCAGCCACTGCGGGCACGCAGCGCCACGTCCAGGTGGTCAATGCGCATGGCCAGCTCCACGTCCGCCGCGCCACAGCCACAGCAGCACGCCGGCCCACAACACACCGGCCACGCTGAACTTGCCCCATGCAGGTACTTCGGCGATCGATGACCAGAAGGCTTCGATGAAGGCGGCCACCAACAGCATGAAGGCAACGCCGAGGCACAGCCGCGCGCCGATGCGGCCGCCGTCGACCAGTGCATCCAGGCGGCTGCGCCGGCCCGGCGCCAGCAGCTTCATGCCCAGCTGCAGGCCGGCACCGCCAGCGATCACGATCGCAGTCAGCTCGAAGGCGCCGTGGCCGACCACGAAGCGCCAGAACGGGTCGCCATGGCCGATGTGCTGCAGGTGGCCTGCCACTGAACCGATGATCACGCCGTTGAACAGCAGCACCAGCAGCGTGCCCAGCCCGGCCAGCAGTCCGCTGGCGAAGGTGCGCAGGGCGATGCTGATGTTGTTCATGATGTAGTGGCCGAACATCATCCAGTCGGTGCCGCTGTCACGCCCCAGGCGCTCGGCGGCGGGATCGTACATGCGCTCCATCTCTGCGATCTGGCGGTTATCCATCAGCATGTGGATCAGGTCCGGATAGACCTGCACCAGCACGAAGCAGGCCACCGCCGGCAGCGCGAACATCGCCAGCGCTACCCACATGCTGCGCGCCTGGCTGCGCACCAGCAGCGGGAAGTCGGCCACCAGGAACTCCAGGGCACCCCGCCAACGTGTCGGCGGCGTGCGGTACAGCACGCTGTGGCCCTGCTGCATCAGCTGCTGCAGGCGCTGCACCAGCTGCGGGCTGTAGCCGCGCTCGCGGGCCAGCGCCAGCTGCTGGCACAGCCGCCGGTAGCGCTGCGGGAAGGTAGTGTCGTCCAGTGCCAGGCCGCTGGCCTTGCGGCGCGTGCGGCGTGAGGCGCCGGCACGCAGCAGCAGCCACTGCTCCAGGTCCTGCCATTCCTGCTGGTAGCGGGCGACGAACTGCTCCTGTTTCATCGCCGCCCCAGCAGCCAGTTGGCCATCGCATACAGGCGCAGAACGCCGACCTGGCCCTGGGTGCCGGTCAGTGGCTCGGCAATACCGGCCAGCTCCTGCTGGCGCGCCGCCGACAAGCGTGGCGCGCGCTCGGCGAAGGCCATCAGCGCGGCCTGTTCCTCTGGTCGCAGGGGCTGCGGCGGGGCCAGCACGCTGTCGATGGTCGGCGGCGGTGGCAGGTACAGTGCGGGTGCATGCACCACCACGGTGCCGGCCACCAGGTCGCCGAGGCGGCGGCCATGCGGATCGAACAGGCTGCTGATCAGGCCCAGCGCATAGCCGAAGGGCAGCATGTCCACCGTGCGCAGCAGGTTGCGGGTGATCGCCGCCATCCAGCCTACCGGCGCGCCATCGCGGGACAGCACGCGCAGCCCCAGCGCACGCTTGCCCAGGGTGCGTCCCCACACTGCTTCGCAGACGATCGGGTAGGCCCAGTAGACCAGGAACATCAGCACCAGGTAGAGGCCGGAGCCGAACTTGTCCAGCAGCGCCAGCGGAATGGACACCAGCACCAGTGTCGCGATGCGCACGCCGAGATCGACCAGCCAGGCCATCGCCCGCGGTACCGGGCCGGCGGCAGGCAACTGCAGCGGCACACCCTCTGGCGTCACCACCTCGCGGTAGGTATCGAGCATCGGTGCGGCCATCAGCGCGATGGCCTTCGTTGTGGGCGCCGGAGTCCTCTCCGGCAGGCAGCCACAGGCATGGGGGTCTCGACAGGTCCTGGTCGGGCCCAGACTTTAGCAGAGCCGCGTGGCGGCGTTGGCTGCTCAGCCCCGGTATTCGTCCTTCAACCGCACGTAGTGGTCGGCCGAATAGTGCAGCGACTCGATCTCCTTGTCGCTCAGCGTGCGCGCCGGCCGGGCCGGGTTGCCGACCCACAGCTCGCCTTCGCCCACCACCTTGCCCGGGCCGACCACCGCACCGGCGCCGACGAAGCCATGGCGCTCCACGCGGGCGCCGTCGAGGATGCAGGCGCCCATGCCGATCAGGCTGTAATCGCCGATCGTGCAGGCGTGGATGATGCAGCCGTGGCCGACGGTCACGCCTTCGCCGATCAGGGTCGGGTAGCCGGCCTTGTTGTACGGGCTGTGGTGGCTGACATGGATGATGGTGCCGTCCTGCACGTTGGTGCGCGCACCGATGCGCACGTAGTTGACATCGCCGCGGATGACCGTGCCCGGCCACACCGACACGTCGTCGGCCAGCTCCACGTCACCGATGACGGTGCAGGCCGGGTCGATGTACACGCGCTCGCCGAGGACGGGCATCTTGTCGCGGAAGGGGCGCAGCGGGTTCATCGAAGTCTCCGGAAATCAGGGCGTTCGCGACGATGATACGCGTGCGAACGCTGGGGGAGGTACCGCCCTGGGGCCGCGCGGATACACAGTAGATCCACGCCATGCGTGGATGGTGATCTCGGTGCCGACCAAGGTCGGCAGCTACCAGAAACGGGTGCAACCGCTCAGGACGGCGCGTGCTCGGCCAGCATCTGCCGGAACAGCGCGTCCAGCCAGGCGCTGTCGCCCTGGCCAGCAGGCAGCCGTGGGGCCTGCTCGGCGCGGGCGGCTAGTTCACGATCGATGAAATCGCTGATCGCCGCGATGCGTGGTCCGGCACTGAACTCGGCACTGGCGCGTTTCACGGCCAGCAGGGCATCGATGGCTTCACGCACCGGGCCAAGCGGCAGCAGCCGGTCCAGCAGATCCTCGAAGGCCATCGGCGGGGGTGTCTGTTCGTGTTCGATCCACTGGCAGGCCAGCAGTGGGCGCAGCACGTACAGGTATTTCTTCGTGCGTACCGTTTCGCCACGCAGGTAACCGCGATGGTTCGAGCGCGCCATGTTGAAGTAGTGCCACCACGTTCCCAGTGGTGAATAGAACGACTCAGCTGCCTTCCACAACTGCGACATCGCAGCGTGATCCTGCTGGTAGATGATCGGCGAACGCAGCCATTCGATCAGTGTCGGATTGGATTTTGAGACCAGCCGCAGTGCCTTGCGCAGGTCCCAGCCGCTGACATCGAGCTCATCGTCGATCGGCAGTTCGATCACATCGCGCTGCGCTTCGCCGGGACCGGTGCTCTCGTTGACGCTGAGATACCACGGCTGGCGATGCACGTAGATGAAGCGCGCGTCGTAGTCACTGTCCGGCGAGGAAAAGCCCCAGCCGCGGCTGCCCGACTCGCAGGCCAGCAGCACGCGTACGTCGTAGCGTTGTTCGATGTCGGCCAGGGTCGAAAGGATGGCGGCGCGCTTGTCCGGCGCGATCGGGTGGATGTCGTCCATGCAGTCGTGATTCGTTGATGTCGAGCGTTCTCGACTGTAGCGCAGGTCTGCATCGCTGCGCTCGCCGGGCATGGCCCGGCGCTACCAGGGGGTGACGTTCGTCGACGAGGCATGACGGGGTAGCGCCGGGCCAAGCCCGGCGAACGCGATTACGGCTCGTAGCTGTAGCCCATGCCGTACACCGAACGGATCGGCTCGCCTTCCATGCCGGCGTCGGCCAGCTTGCGGCGCAGGTTGCGCACATGGCTGTCGACGGTGCGGTCGACCACCACGCGATGGTCCAGGTACAGCCGGTCGAGCAGTTCATCGCGCGCCCAGATCCGGCCTGGCGTGGCCAGCAGCGTGCGCAGCAGGCGGTATTCCACCGGCGTCAGGTCCAGGCCCTTGCCGTTCCAGGTGGCGCGTGCGGCCGGCTCGTCGATGTGCAGGCCGCCGTTGGCGCGCGCACCGGGGTCTGGGCGGTAGCGGCGCAGCACCGCCATTACCCGAGCGACCACTTCGCGCGGACTGAACGGCTTGCAGATGTAGTCGTCGGCACCGATCTCCAGGCCCAGCAGGCGGTCGATCTCTTCCACCCGTGCGGTGACCATGATGACCGGCACATCGCTGCTGGCGCGCAGTTCGCGGCACAGGTCCACGCCGTCGCGCTGCGGCAGCATCAGGTCCAGCAGCACCAGATCGGGCTGGTAGCGCGCGAACGCGTCGATCACCTGGCCACCGTCGTCCACCCACTCGCTGGCCATGCCGGCAGCGGCCAGGTAGTCGCGCAGTACCGAGGCCAGGCGTGGCTCGTCCTCGACGATCAGGATCTTCGCGGACGTGGCGGGCGACGTGCTCATGCAGGCTCCGGCAGGGTGATGACCACGCGCAGCCCGCCCAGTGGCGAGGGCTCGGCGTGGATGACGCCGTGGTGGGCGAGGATGATGTTGTGGCTGATGGCCAGGCCCAGCCCGCTGCCACCACTGGCACGATTGCGCGAACTCTCCACGCGGTAGAAGCGTTCGAACAACAGCGCGCACTTGTCGGCCGGCACGCCCGGCGCGGTGTCTTCCACGATCAGCTGCACGCCGGCAGGCACGTGCGCTGCCTGCACGAGTACGCGGCCACCGGCGTGGGTGTAGCGCAGTGCATTCTCCAGCAGGTTGGCCAGCACCTGCTGCAGGCGCCGTTCGTCACCGGACACCTGCAACGGCATGGCGGGCAGATCTTCCTCCAGCGCCAGGCCTGCATTGGCGAAGCGCACGCGCATGCCGTTGAGTTCGCTGCGCAGCAGTGCCGCCAAGTCCAGTGGCGCGAAGCGGTACGCCAGGCCGCCAGACTGGGTCATCGACAAGTCGTGCAGGTCGTCGATCAGCTTGCCCAGCTGGCGGATCTCGCCCTGCAGGCCCACCAGGTTGGCGCGGTCCAGCGGACGGATGCCATCTTCGATCGCCTCCAGCTCGGCGCGCACCACCGCCAATGGCGTGCGCAGCTCATGCGAGATGTCGGCGATGAAGGCGCGGCGGTTGCGCTCGGTATCGTCCAGCGCCTGCGCCATCCGGTTGAAGTCGTTGACCAGTGCGTCCAGCTCATCGTCGCTGGTGCGCTCGATGCGGGTGGCGTAGTCACCGGCCGCCAGCCGGTGCGTGGCCGCGGCCAGCTTGGCCAGGCGCTGGCGCAGCGCCCGCGATACCAGCCAGGCCAGCAGTACCGTCACCAGCAGTAGGGCGATGCCGATCACCCACCAGGCGCGCACCTGGGTGTTGTAGAAATTCAGGTCGTTGGTGGCGATGACGGTCTGGAACGGCACCATGCCCAGCCAACCTACGGTCTGCCCGTCCACCTGCACCGCATGCGGCTCGTCATCGCTGGTGGCGTCGGGGTTGCCGGCCACGAAGTGGTGCTGCGCATCGAACAGGCCCAGACGCGACGGCACGCCGGTCTGGTCGGACAGCGGCGGCACCGGTCCTTCGTGCCCATGGGCCAGATCCGGGCGCAGCAACCGCGCCCAGCGGTCGCCATCACCATGCAGATGTCCCCAGCCACCGTGCTCGCGGTACTCGCGCTGCAGGTGGGGCATCAGCCGCTGCATGCGCAGGTCGCCCTGGTCGTTGAGGTAGTCCAGGAATCCGGTCTGGAAGGCCACGCGGCTGGCAATACCGTTCACTGCCAGCACCAGCAGGCAGGCGGTGAAGATCGCGAGGAAGGTCTTCGCGGTCAGGCCGAATTTGAGTCGAATCTTCGCCATCGCGGAGGCCATTAGCGGCGCATGCGGCGCCGAAAGCAAGCGCCAGCTGAGCCGGTCGCACAATCTCCATATTCTCTGCACAGTTCCACGGCAGCGTGCACGGGTCAACGCAAGGCCCCCCCACGCCCCCCATGTCACTCCTGCGACCGCTGTCCTGTTCCCCGCGTCCCCTGCTGCTGCCCCTGCTGTTGGCCCTGGCGGCCTGTTCGGCGGGCAGGGCTGAAGCACCGGCCATGCCCGAAGTGGGCGTCATCACGGCCAGCGTGCAGCCGCTGGCACTACAGCAGACGCTGCCCGGCCGCGCCGTGCCGTTCGAGATCTCCGAGGTGCGGCCGCAGATCGGCGGCCTGATCCGCCAGCGGTTGTTCACCGAAGGCCAGCAGGTCAAGGCGGGGCAGCTGCTGTACCAGGTCGATCCGGCGCCATACCAGGCGGCCTTCGATACCGCCCGCGGGCAGCTGGCGCAGGCCGAGGCCACCGTGTTGTCGGCACAGCCGAAGGCCGAGCGCACCCGCGCGCTGGTGAGCATGGATGCGGCCAGCAAGCAGGATGCCGACGACGCCACCTCGGCGCTGAAGCAGGCGCAGGCCAACGTGATTGCCGCGCGCGCTGCATTGCAGGCCGCCCGCATCAACCTCGACTACACCCGGGTGACCGCGCCCATCGACGGTCGCATCGGCACCTCCAGCGTGACCGCTGGTGCGCTGGTCGCGGCCGGGCAGGACGCCGCGCTGACCACCATCCAGCGGCTGGACCCGGTGTACCTGGATGTCACCCAGTCCAGCACGCAGATGCTGGCGCTGCGCAAGCAGCTCGATGCCGGCCTGGTGAAGGCCATCGATGGCAAGGCACAGGTGAAGGTGCTGCTGGAGGACGGCAGCACCTATGCGCACGAAGGCACGCTGGAGTTCGTCGGCAGCGCGGTCGATCCGGGTACCGGCAATGTGGTGCTGCGTGCGGTCATCCCGAACCCGGACGGCCTGTTGCTGCCCGGCATGTACCTGAAGGCGGTGCTGCCGATGGCCACCGACGCGCGCGCGCTGCTGGTGCCGCAGAAGGCGGTGACGCGCAACGAACGCGGCGAGCCGCTGCTGCGCCTGCTCGACGCCAAGGATCATGTGGTCGAGCGCCGGGTCAGCACCGGCCAAGTGGTCGGCAACCAGTGGCAGATCACCGATGGTCTCAAGACCGGCGAACGGGTGATCGTCAGCAACGGCAGTGCGGTATCACTGGGCCAGCAGGTCAAGGCGGTGGCGGCCACCACGGCGCAGCTGGCGGCGATGCCGGCGATCGACCCGAACGGCAACACCGACGAAAAGTCGCACTGAGGCCTGCCGCGCATGGTTCGTTTCTTCATCGACCGGCCGATCTTCGCCTGGGTGATCGCCATTGCGGTCAGCCTGCTCGGCCTGCTTGCGATCCTGATCCTGCCGGTGGACCGCTACCCGCAGATCGCCCCGCCCACCATCACCATCCGTGCCACCTACACCGGTGCCTCGTCGCAGACCGTGGAAAATGCGGTCACCCAGGTCATCGAGCAGTCGCAGCAGAGCCTCGATCACCTGATGTACATGACCTCGACCAGTGCCTCCGACGGCTCGGCGCAGGTCAACCTGGTGTTCGCCACCGGCACCAATCCGGACACCGCGCAGGTGCAGGTGCAGAACCAGCTGCAGGCGGCCATGGCCACGCTGCCGCAGGCGGTGCAGCAGAACGGCCTGACCATCACCAAGTCCAGTGGTTCGATCTTCGAGGTGCTGTCGTTCACCAGCGAAGACGGCAGCATGGACAACTTCGATGTCGCCAACTTCATGGAAGCGCGCATCGATGACCAGATCAGCCGCGTCAGCGGTGTCGGCAACATCCAGCCGATCGGCCAGGAGTACGCCATGCGCATCTGGCTGGACCCGGAGAAGATGCGCCAGTACGCGCTGATGCCGTCAGACATCGAGACCGCGCTGCAGGCACAGAACACCGACGTCTCGGCCGGTGAACTCGGCGGCCAGCCGGCGCTGAAGGGCCAGCAGCTCGACGCCACGGTGACCGCGCGCAGCCGCCTGCACACGCCCGAACAGTTCGCGCAGGTGGTGCTGAAGGCCGATGCCAACGGCAGCGTGGTGCATCTGGGTGAGGTGGCGAAGATCGGCCTGGGCCCGGAGAGCTACGACAGCATCAGCACCTTCAACGGCAAGCCGTCTGCATCGCTGGGTATCGAACTCAATGCCGGTGCCAACGCCATCGCCGTGTCCAAGGCCATCGATGCACGGCTTCAGCAGCTGCAGAAGTACTGGCCGCATGGCTACACCGCCCACGTGGCGTTCACCACCACGCCGTTCGTGACCATCTCGCTGAAGGAAGTGGTGATCACCCTGATCGAGGCGATCATCCTGGTGGTGCTGGTGATGTACCTGTTCCTGCAGAACTGGCGCGCCACCCTGATCCCGACCATCGCAGTGCCGGTGGTGCTGCTGGGCACGTTCGGCGTTCTGGCCGCGTTCGGTTATTCGATCAACACGCTGACCATGTTCGCGCTGGTATTGGCCATCGGCCTGCTGGTGGACGATGCCATCGTGGTGGTGGAGAACGTGGAACGGGTGATGACCTTCGAAGGGCTGGCGCCGAAGCCGGCGACGCTGAAGGCGATGGCCCAGATCACCGGCGCGCTGGTCGGTATCGTGCTGGTGCTGACCGCAGTGTTCCTGCCGATGGCGTTCTTCAGCGGTGTCACCGGCGTGATCTACCGCCAGTTCTCGGTGACGATTGCGGCAGCGATGATCCTGTCGGTGCTGGTGGCGATGACCATCACCCCGGCGCTGTGCGGCAGCATCCTGCACCAGATTCCCAAGGGCGGCCATCCGCACGGCGACCACGGCGGCGAACCCAGCCTGCTGGGCAAGTTCTTCATCTGGTTCAACCACCGTTTCGAGCGCACCTCCAACGGCCTGCGTCGTCGGGTGGATGGCTTCCTCGGTCGGCGCACGCTCGGCGTAGTGTTCTACCTGGTGCTGAGCGTGGTCACCGGCCTGCTGCTGTGGCACCTGCCCGGCGCGTTCCTGCCCGACGAGGACCAGGGCATGCTCAACGCGCTGGTGAAGCTGCCGGCCGGCGCCACGCTGGAACAGACCCGTGCTGTGATGGATCGCCTCAGTGCCGCCGCAGTAAAAGACGACAGCGTGCTGTCGATCCAGGCCACCGCCGGCTTCAGCGTGACCGGCAGCGGCCAGAATGTCGGCCAGGCCTTCATCCGCCTGAAGGACTGGGATGACCGCAAGGATGATGCCGATACCATCGCCGCACGGTTGACCAAGGCCATGGCCAGCGTGCCCGATGCGCAGGTGTTCATCACCTCGCCGCCGGCCATCCTCGGCCTGGGTGATGCGGGCGGATTCACCCTGGAACTGCAGGACGAAGGCGGTGCCGGCCATGCCGCCGCCGTGGCTGCACGCAACACATTGCTGAAGGAAGCTGCCAAGGATCCGAAGCTGGTCAACGTGCGCTATGCCAGCCTGGAAGATGCACCGGTGTATGCGGTCAAGGTGGACGACGCCAAGGCGCAGGCGATGGGCGTGAATCCGCAGGACATCAATGACACCTTGAACGCGGCGCTGGGCGGCGACTTCGTCAACAACTTCATCTACAAGGGCCGCATCAAGAAGGTGTTCATCCAAGGCGCTGCCGAAGCACGAATGCAGCCGCAGGACATCGAGCGCTGGAGCGTGCGCAACCAGGCTGGGCAGATGGTGCCGCTGTCATCGCTGGTCAGCGCGCACTGGTCCAGCGCACCGGCCGCGCTGCAGCGCTACAACGGCATCTCGGCGATGGAGATCACCGGCCAGCCGGCGCCGGGCGTCAGCTCCGGCGAGGCGATGGCCGAAATCGCGCGCCTGGCCGATACGCTGCCGGAAGGCTTCAGCCACGCGTGGTCGGACATGGCCTGCCAGGAACAGCTGTCGGGCAACCAGGCGCCGATGCTGTACGCCATCTCGCTGCTGTTCGTGTTCCTGTGCCTGGCCGCGCTGTATGAAAGCTGGGCGGTGCCGTTCGCGGTGATGCTGGCGGTGCCGGTAGGCGTGTTCGGTGCGGTGCTGATGATGAATCTGCGCGGCCTCAACAACGACGTGTACTTCCAGGTCGGCCTGTTGACCACGATTGGCCTGGCGGCCAAGAACGGCATCCTGATCGTCGAGTTCGCGCGCATCCTCGAACAGCAGGGCAAGAGCACCCGGGAGGCGATCCTGCAGGCGGTCTACCTGCGGCTGCGGCCGATCGTGATGACCTCGCTGGCCTTCCTGATGGGCGTGCTGCCGCTGGTGTTCGCCACCGGTGCCGGTTCAGCCGCGCGCCGATCGCTGGGTACCGGCGTGGCCGGCGGCACGGTCGCCTCGATGGTGCTGGGCATGTTCTTCGTGCCGTTGTTCTACCTGTTGGTTCGCCGCATGTTCCCGGGCCGCGCACCGACCGAAGCCACTGTCCCGGAGGCACACCCATGAAGCCGATGCTGCTGCGCGCCCTGGCGGCCGCGACGATGACCACCGTGCTCGGTGGCTGCGTGAGCATGGCGCCGCATTACCAGCGGCCCGGGGCACCGGTGACGGTGCAGTTCGGCAATGCGGCCACCGGCGAGGCTGATCCTGCGCTGGCGATGCCGGCATGGCGTGAGGTGTTCCTGGAACCACGCCTGCAGCAGGTGATCGCGCTGGCGCTGCAGAACAACCGCGACCTGCGCGTGGCCGTGCTGCAGGTGGAGAAGGAGCGGGCGCAGTACCGCATCCAGCGTGCGGCGCTGCTGCCGTCGGTGGATGCCAGCGGCAGCGTCACCCGTTCGCGGGTCAGTGACGCCAACAGTGAGACCGGGGCCACCCAGGTGACCGAGTCCGACGCGCTGCAGGTCGGCATCAGCAGCTGGGAGCTGGACCTGTTCGGGCGCATCCGCAGCCTGAAGAGCGAAGCCCTGCAGAACTGGCTGGCCAGTGCCGAGAACCAGCGTGCGGCGCGCACCAGCCTGGTCGCCGAAGTGGCGACGGCGTGGCTGGCGCTGGCCGCCGATGGGCAGTCGCTGGCATTCACGCAACAGACCCTGGACAGCCAGCAGCAGACCCTGCAGCGCACCGAGGCCCGCCATGCGCAGGGGCTGGCCTCGGGGCTGGACCTGTCGCAGGTGCAGACCAGCGTGGAAGCCGCGCGCGGCGCGCTGGCCAAGCTGCAGACGCAGCAGGCGCAGGATCGCGATGCATTGCAGCTGTTGGTGGGGGCGCCGCTGGATCCGGCCCTGCTGCCGACCGCGCAGGCGCTGGAGGGCAGCGTGGCACTGGCGCCGTTGCCGGCCGACCTGCCCTCAAGCGTGCTGCTGCAGCGCCCGGACGTGTTGTCCGCCGAACACGCGCTGCAGGCGGCCAATGCCGATATAGGCGCCGCGCGCGCCGCGTTCTTCCCGACGCTGACATTGACTGCCAACTACGGACACAGCTCCACCGCGTTGTCGACGCTGTTCTCGGCTGGTACCCGTGGCTGGTCGTTCGCGCCCAGTATCACCGCTCCGATCTTCCATGCCGGCGCACTGAAGGCGTCGCTGGATGCCTCGAAGATCGGCAAGGACATCGGCGTCGCGCAGTACGAGAAGGCGATCCAGCAGGCTTTCAGCGAAGTTGCCGATGCGCTGGCCACGCGTGATCACCTGACCGCGCAGATGGACGCGCAACGCGCGCTGGTCGCTGCCAGCCAGCGCAGCTACACGCTGGCCGATGCGCGTTACCGCACCGGGCTGGACGGCTACCTGCAGTCGCTGGACGCACAGCGCAACCTGTATGCCGCGCAGCAGGACCTGATCGCGTTGCAGCAGCAGGAGGCGGGCAACCGGGTGACCTTGTTCAAGGTGCTGGGTGGTGGCGCGGACGCGCGGTAACGCGAACTGCTCTGGTAGGTGCCGACCTTGGTCGGCACGGATCATCAGATCGCGACACTCCATGCTTCCGTGCCGACCAAGGTCGGCACCCACCAAGGCAGACTCATGTGCCGACCAAGGTCGGCACCCACCAGAGGCAGGTGCGACCGCTTACGCCACGCGGCCGCGGCGTGCGCGTTCCAGATGCACCAGCAGCAGCGAGATCGCCGCCGGCGTCATGCCGGGAATCCGCTGTGCCTGGCCGATGGTCTGCGGGCGCACGCGCTCCAGCTTCTGCAGCGCTTCGGCCGACAGCCCGCGCACCGCCGCGTAATCGAAGGCTTCGGCGATCGGCGTGGCTTCATGCCGCTGCTGGCGCTCGATCTCCTCGCGCTGGCGGTCCAGGTAGCCGGCGTACTTCACGCCGATCTCCACCTGCTCGGCCACCTTGGCGTCGGCCACGGCCGGCCCCAGCGATGGCACCTGCATCAGCTGCGCGTAATCCAGCTCGGGGCGCTTGATCAGGTCCAGCACGCTGGTCTCGCGGCTGACCGCCACACCCAGCGTGTCCTGCACTTCGCGGCCCAGCGCATTGGCCGGGGTTGCCCACAGCGCGCCCAGGCGTGCGCGTTCGGCAGCAACAGCGGCCTGCTTGGTCTCGAACGCGTTCCAGCGGCGGTCATCCACCAGGCCCATCTCGCGGCCGGCCGGCGTCAGGCGCTGGTCGGCGTTGTCCTCGCGCAGCTGCAGGCGGTACTCGGCGCGGCTGGTGAACATGCGGTAGGGCTCGTTGGTACCGTGGGTGATCAGGTCATCCACCAGCACGCCCAGGTACGCCTCGTCGCGGCGCGGGCACCAGCCGTCCAGTCCGCGCACCTGGCGTGCAGCGTTGAGGCCGGCCAACAGGCCTTGCGCGGCGGCTTCTTCATAGCCGGTGGTGCCGTTGATCTGGCCGGCGAAGAACAGGCCGTTGACCAGCTTGGTTTCCAGCGAAGCCTTCAACCCGCGTGGATCAAAGAAGTCGTACTCGATCGCGTAGCCCGGGCGGGTGATATGCGCGTTGCCGAAACCGCGGATGCTGCGCACCATCTCCAGCTGCACGTCGAACGGCAGCGAGGTGGAGATGCCGTTGGGGTAGATCTCGACGATGCCCAGGCCTTCGGGTTCGACGAAGATCTGGTGGCTGGCCTTCTCGGCAAAGCGCACCACCTTGTCCTCGATGGACGGGCAGTAGCGCGGGCCGATGCCCTCGATCTGGCCGCTGTACAGCGGTGAGCGGTGCAGCGCGTCGCGGATGATCTGGTGGGTCTGTTCGGTGGTGTGGGTGATCCAGCAGCTGACCTGCTGCGGATGCTCGTCCACCGAACCGAGGAAGGACATCACCGGGCGCGGCGAGTCGCCGGGCTGCTCATCCATCACGCTGTAGTCCAGCGAGCGGCCGTCGATGCGCGGCGGCGTGCCGGTCTTCAGGCGGTCCACCTGGAACGGGCGCTCGCGCAGGCGCGCGGCCAGCGTGGTGGCCGGCGGGTCGCCCATGCGGCCGGCGGCGTACTGGGTCGGGCCGACATGGATCTTGCCGGCCAGGAAGGTGCCGGCGGTCAGCACCACGGCCTCGGCGTCGAAGCGCAGGCCGGTCTGGGTGATGACCCCGCGCACGGCGTCGCCTTCGATGACCAGGTCATCGACGGCCGCCTGGAACACGGTCAGGTTGGCCTGGCCTTCGACGATGGCGCGGATCGCCATGCGGTACAGGTTGCGGTCGGCCTGGCAGCGGGTGGCGCGCACGGCCGGGCCCTTGGAGGCGTTGAGGGTGCGCCACTGGATGCCGGCGCGGTCGGCGGCATGCGCCATCGCACCGCCGAGCGCGTCGATTTCCTTGACCAGGTGGCCCTTGCCGATGCCGCCGATGGCCGGGTTGCAGCTCATCGCACCCACGGTTTCGATGTTGTGGGTCAGCAGCAGGGTGCGCACGCCGGTGCGGGCCGCGGCCAGCGCGGCTTCGGTGCCGGCGTGGCCACCGCCGATGACGATGACGTCGTAACGATGGAAGGACGGGTTCATGGGGGCTGTTCAGCTTGGGGCAGGCGCGGCCGGGGCGACGCCGGGGTGGCGATTTTAGCGCCATTCGGGGTCCGGACGCCGGCGCCGGCCAGTTGGCGGCGAAATCGGCCCTAAAGTTGGCAGGATTTTTGCAGATAACCCAATAGCACCCATCGTGGCTGGCGCCGTAGGCGCCCGTGACCGGAATTGGAACAGGGGCCGGTACAGGCGCACGGTGGGGGAGCAGAGGGCCGGCAGTCGGGGGACTGTCCGGCCCTGTTTTTTTGGGGTTGTCGGGAAGGCGCCATCCACGCATGGCGTGGATCTACTGAAGCTGGGGCTTTCGCCGGTTGGCGACCTGACAAAACAAACGGCCCCGCATTGCGGGGCCGTCTGCCTTCAGAGGTGCCGACATCCGACAGGGCCGGAACAGGGGGGATCCAGATGTTCCTGTCGGATATCGACGTAGAGCTTTTTGCGGCGGCCCGTGTCGTTTTTGTCACTTTGTGACGTGGGCCGTCACTGTCCGCGTAGAGTGGGGCTTGGACCGTGTGAAATGCAAGACGGTTCAGCGCTCAACTGTGCGCTGCGTCGCACGATCCATGTTGCGCCAGGGGGAACCGTTCATCCTCGGCGCACTCGGTGCCGGTGCCGGACGGGCCTGGGGCGCCGGCGGCTGTGCGTTCGACTGCGGCGGGCGGCGCATCGAGTCCATGTTCCGCCACGGCGAACCACCGTTGTACGACGGTCGCGACGGCGGCGGCGGACGGTGCTCGCCACCATTGCCCGGGCGCGGCGGCGGGCGATGGTTGTGCGGCGGGCGGTAGATCGGGCGCGAGTAATACGGATTGCCGTAGCCGCCGTAGTAGCCGCCATAGCCACCGTAGTAGGGGCCGTAGTTGTAGGGATAGCCGGCCGGGTAGCGGTACTCCACCGACGGCGCACCGTGGTAGTAGCTGCCGCTGCGGCCGCCGCCGACATAGTCGTAGGTGGTGCAGCCGGTCAGGGCCAGCAGCAGGCCACCGGCAAGCATCAGGCGCATTTTCATGGTGGGTCCCCCCAGAGGACGGGTGTGCAGTCAGCTTCGGGCGCCAGCGTTGAATCGGCCCTTAATTCCGCCGGCCAGGATGAATGGAGGCGTAGGGCTGCATGCTGGCATGACCTGCGCCCCGGTCGCCAGCGCGAAGCCATACGTTAATCTTGCGTCATGAGCGATTCACTGTTGCCCCGCGCCGATGACGTCCTGCTTGCTGCGGCGAGGATTGCCCCGCATGCCAGCGTGACCCCGGTACTGCGCTCGCGCATGCTTGATGCGCTGGCCGGCGCGCAACTCGCGTTCAAGGCCGAGCACCTGCAGCGCGGCGGCGCATTCAAGTTCCGTGGTGCCTGCAACGCGGTGTGGTCGCTGGAGGCCGATCGCGCCAGTGCCGGCGTGGTCACGCACTCCTCCGGCAATCATGGCGCCGCCTTGGCGCTGGCCGCGCGCACGCGTGGCATTCCCTGTCACGTGGTGGTGCCGGAAGGCGCGGTGGCGGCCAAGCTGGCCAACATCGCGCGCCATGGCGCCACCCTCTGGCGCTGCCCGCCGACCACCGCCGATCGTGAGGCCGCCTGCGCCAAAGTGCAGGCCGATACCGGCGCGACTCTCGTCCATCCATACACCGACCCGGCGGTGATGGCGGGGCAGGGCACCGCCGCGCTGGAGCTGCTGCACAGCGACGGCCCGTTCGACGTGCTGGTCGTGCCGGTCGGCGGCGGTGGCCTGGCCAGCGGCACCGCGCTGGCCCTGCAGCACGCCAGCCCGCAGACCCGCCTGGTGCTGGCCGAGCCAGCCGGAGCCGACGATACCGCGCGCTCGCTGGCCGCTGGCGAGCGCCAGGGCGCGTTCGCCCCGGACACGATCTGCGATGGACTGCGTACCCTGATCGGCGCGCCGAATTTCGAATTGCTGCGCGCGGCAGGTGCCGAGGTGATCGTGGTTGATGACACCGCGACGATGGCGGCGATGCGCCTGCTGTGGGAGGTGCTCAAGCAGGTGGTCGAGCCGTCGTCGGCCACCGTGCTCGCTGCCGTGCTGGCACAGCCACAGCGCTTCGCCGGCCTGCGCGTGGGCCTGGTGCTGTCTGGTGGCAATGTCGACCTGCCTGCGCTGCGCTGGGGCGCGCCATGAGCCGCGACCGGCACCGGCCCCGCACCGGCCTGCTGGGCTGGCTGTGGCGGCTGTTTGTCCTGCTGGTGATCTGGCTGCTGGGCGTGACCGCCTGGATCGTCTGGGTCGGCGAGCGCGACCAGGCCGCCAAGGCCGATGCCATCATCGTGCTGGGTGCGGCCGCCTATGACGCCAAGCCATCGCCGGTGTTCGAAGAACGTATCCGCCATGGACTAGACCTGTACGAGGCCCAGTACGCGCCGCTGCTGATCTTCACCGGCGGCTATGGCGGCACCGGTGCGCGCTTCTCCGAATCGCAGGTGGCGCGGCGCTATGCGCTGAAGCATGGCGTGCCGGACGATGCGATCCTGATCGAGACCGCGTCGCGCAACACCGTGCAGAACCTGGTCGAAGCCAAGCGACTGATGGACCAGCGCGACCTGCACCGGGTGATCATCGTCAGCGACCCGCTGCACATGGCGCGCGCGCTGCGACTGAGCAAGGCACTGGGCATCGATGCGCTGGCCTCGTCCACGCCCAGCACGCGCTTCCGCAGCTTCCACACCAGCTGGCGCTTCCTGGTGCAGGAGATCTACTTCTTCCACCGCGACCTGGTGCGCCCGCCGCTGAGTTCGCCGGCCAATACCTGAGGGCGGAAGCCTGCGTTGGGCGCGGCGTCGCATTGGGTAGTGCCGGCCGCTGGCCGGCAGATGCCCACCATGGAATCGTGAGGTTGCCGGCCAGCGGCCGGCACTACCAGACGATCAGGTCTGCTTGCGCCGGATTGGAATCGCCGACACCGGCACCGAGGCGACGTCATGCCCGCCTTCGCGGATCGGCGCGCCCGGGTCCGGTGCCCAGGCGTGGGCATAGATCACTTCCCAGCTGCTGGGCAGCTTGCCGTCGGCACGGCGCATCGGCTCGTATGCAGCGGCGGCAGCGGCGAAACGACCACGCCCGGTCAGCGTATGGCGGCGGTCCACCCGCGCATTGGTCGCGCCCATCGCGCGCAGTTCGCGCATCAACGAGGGCAGGTCGTCGTAGGTCAGGGTGAACAGATCGCGGTCCAGCACCGGGTCACGGAAGCCGGCCATCATCAGCGCATCACCGAACTGGGCGATCTGTGCAAAGCGGCTGACGTGCGGGCGGTCATCGGCGGCGGCGAACGCTTCGTTGAGTTCGATCAGGGTTTCCGGGCCGAAGGTGGAACACAGCAGCAGGCCACCGGGCTTGAGCACGCGACGGAAGCCTGCGAACACCGCCGGCAGGTCGTCCACCCACTGCAGGCACAGGTTGCTGAAGATCACATCCACGCTGTTGTCCGCCAACGGCAATGCGGCGGCGTCGCCGCACAGGCGCTGGAACGGCTTCCACCAGCCGGCCTGGCGCTTGGCCTGGTCCAGCATCGGCAGCGCCACGTCCAGCGCGATCACCTGCGCCTTCGGCCAGCGCTTCTTCATCAACGCACTTGCATGGCCGGTGCCGGCGCCGATGTCCAGCACCACCTCGGGCTTGCGTGCCTCAAGGTAGTCCAGCGATTCGATCAGCCGCGACTGCACCTCGCGCTGCAGGGCGGCGGCAGCGTCGTAACTGGTGGCGGCACGCGCGAACGCGCGACGGACATGGCGGGCATCGAAGTGGGACGGCATTGCGAACTCTCTTAGAACGTACCGGGGTAGGCGCCGCCGTCGATCAGCAGATTCTGCCCGGTGAGGTAACCGGCCTGCGCACTGCACAGGAAGGCGCAGGCGGCGCCGAATTCGTCCGGCGTGCCGAAGCGGCCGGCGGGAATCTGCTGGCGGCGGCGTTCGGCGACTTCGCCGGCATCGCCGTCCTTGCCCGCACTGTGGGCGAAGTTGGCGCGCAGGCGGTCGGTGTCGAACTGGCCGGGCAGCAGATTGTTGATGGTGACGTTGTGGGCCACCGTGCGGCGCGCCAGGCCGGCGACGAAACCGGTCAGGCCACTGCGCGCGCCGTTGGACAACGCCAGGATGTCGATCGGGGCTTTCACCGCCGACGATGTGATGTTGACGATGCGGCCGAAGCCGCGCTCGATCATCGCGTCGACGGTGGCGCGGATCAGCGCGATCGGCGCCAGCATGTTGGCGTCCAGCGCGGCAATCCAGTCGTCGCGTTCGAAATTGCGGAAATCACCGGGCGGCGGACCACCGGCATTGTTGACCAGGATGTCCACCTGCGGGCAGGCGGCCAGCGCCGCAGTGCGGCCGGCCTCGGTGGTGACGTCGGCGGCGACGGCGCGCACCTCACCGGCACCGGGCAGGGCGCTCAGCCCTGCGGCGGCAACCTGCAGTGCCTCCTCGCCACGAGCCACGATCACCACGTTGACGCCCTCGCGCACCAGCGCACGCGCGCAGCCCAGGCCCAAGCCCTTGCTTGCGCCGCAGACCAGTGCCCAGCGGCCGTTGATACCCAGATCCATGCGTCAATCCTGCGGAATTCGGAGGGGGCTCATTGTCCGCCATCGGCCGGTGACAGGCCGGCAACGAAGTGTTGCAGGGTGGCGGCCACCTCATCGGCATGGCCGAGGAAAGGCGCATGTCCACCATGGGCGATCGTCAGCGCCTGCGCGCCCGGGGCCAGCGCTGCGGCGGCCTGCATCGCCACCGGAGACACCAACCGGTCTCGCTGGCCGGCGATCCACAGGCTGGGCTTGCCCAGCGTCGGCAGCGCGCCGCGCAGATCGGTGCTTTCGAGCAGGCGCAGGCCTTCCAGCAGGGCGCGTTCGGTGGGTGCACCGCGCTCGACCAGGCGCTGCCGCAGGACGCGCAGCTCCTCGCGGGCGTGTGCCGAGCCCATCACGTCCAGCGCGAGGAAGCGTTCCAGGGTGCCGCCGAAGTCGGTGGCCAGCTCGCGCCCGAACTGCTCGAACACCGTCGGCTCCACTGCGTGCGGCCAATCCTCGCCACGCACGAAGCGCGGCGTGGCCGCGATCATCGCCAGCCCGCGTACCTTCGGCAGCGTCGCCGCCGCGTGCAGCGCGAACAGGCCCCCAAGCGACCAGCCGCACCACACCGCCGGCGGTGTGGCCGCGGCAATGGCACTGACCACGAACGGCAGGCGCAGCGGCGTGGTGTCCTCGCGGCTGTGGCCATGGCCGGGCAGGTCGACCAGGTGCAGGGTGAACTGGTCCGCCAAGCGCTGCACCAGCGGCGCGAACACACCGCCCTGCAGGGCCCAGCCATGGATCAGTACCAGGTCCGGCCCACGGCCGGTGACTTCAATATGCATGGGCAACGACACGGAACTCAGGCGAAAGCGGGCAACGGCGGTGGCGCGGCGTCACGCACCGCCAGGGTCACGCGATCGCGCGCGCTGGCGATAGCCTCCACCAGGCCGCGCACCTGTTCCGGCGTATGCAGCGCGGACAGTGTCACGCGCAGGCGTGCCTTGCCTTCCGGCACAGTCGGCGGGCGGATTGCACCGACCAGCCAGCCGGCCTGTTCCAGCGCCGTGGACATCGCCACGGCGGTGCGGTCATCGCCGAACAGCAGCGGCTGGATCGGTGTTTCCGAAGCCATCAGGTCCAGGCCATGGCGACGCGCTTCAGTGCGGAACAGCGCGATCAGGTCGGTCAGCTTTGTGCGACGCCAGTGGTCGCGGCGCGCCAGGCGCACTGCTTCAAGCGCAGCAGCGGCCATCGCCGGTGGCACGGCGGTGGTGTAGATGTACGGGCGCGCGGTTTCGGCCAGATGCTCGATCAGGTCGTCGCGGCCCAGCACCAGCGCACCGGAACCGCCCAGTGCCTTGCCCAGTGTGACCAGCTGCAGCGGTACGTCGTCCACGCCCAGTCCGGCGGCGGCCACGGCACCACGGCCATCACCGACCACGCCTACACCGTGCGCATCATCCACATAGAACAGCGCCTGTTGCAGGCGTGCCACAAGCGACAATGCACGCAGCGGTGCGATGTCGCCGTCCATGCTGAAGACACCATCGGTGGCCAGCATTGCCGCGCCGTCGGGCGCGTGCTTGAGCTGGCGCATCGCGCCTTCCGCATCCAGGTGCGGGTAGCGGCGCAGGCGCGCACCGGCCAGCCGGGTGGCATCAAGGAGGCTGGCGTGGTTGAGCTTGTCCTGTACGCAGACATCGTTCTCTTCGCTCAGCAGTGCCTGCTGCACCGCCAGATTGGCGGCGAAGCCACTGCCGAACAGCAGCGCACGCGGATAGCCCAGCCACTCGGCCACCTCGCGTTCCAGCGCCTCATGCAGGGCATGATGGCCGCAGACCAGGTGCGAGGCACCGGCGCCAGCGCCTTCGCGTGCGGCGGCGTCCTGCAGCGCGTTGACCACGCTGAACTGCTGGGCCAGGCCCAGGTAGTCGTTGCTGCAGAAGCCGGTCAGCCACTGGCCCTCCACTTCCAGGCGCACGCCATCACGACGGGTGACCATGCGTCGCGGGCGGCGACGGCCTTGGGCATCGCGCAGAGCGCGCTGGGCGTGGAGGCGGGCGGTCAGGTCGGGGCGGGCCATGGTGGCTGAATGCGTCGACGGGGCGGCTAGGGTAGCGCGTTGCCGCGGCGCCTGCTTGCGGCCCGTCTCAGGCCGCGTGAGCGCAGCCACAGCCGGGCGTATCGGCACTGATATCGGCGTGCACGGTACCGCCGTGGTCGTGGCCTTCGGCATCCACCTGCACCGCCATCGGCTGTAGCCCCAGCCGTGCGAACAGCGCCAGATCGCGCTCGCTTTCCGGGTTGCCGGTGGTCAGCAGCTTGTCGCCGTAGAAGATGGAGTTGGCGCCGGCCAGGAAACACAGCGCCTGCAGTTCGTCACTCATCGCCTCGCGCCCGGCCGACAGCCGCACCATCGAGCGCGGCATGGCGATGCGGGCCACCGCGATCATGCGCACGAACTCGAATGGGTCCAGTTCGGCGCTGCCATGCAGCGGCGTACCTGCCACCTGCACCAGCTTGTTGATCGGCACCGAATCCGGATGCGCCGGCAGCGTGGCCAGCGCCAGCAGCAGGCCAACGCGCTGCGCGCGCGTCTCGCCCATGCCGACGATGCCGCCGCAGCAGGTCTTCAGGCCGGCATCGCGCACGTGTTCCAGCGTATCCAGGCGGTCCTGGTACTGGCGCGTGTGGATGATCGAATCGTAGTAGTCCGGCGCGGTGTCGAGGTTGTGGTTGTAGTAGTCCAGGCCGGCGTCCTTCAGCGCACGTGCCTGCTCGCCGCTGAGCATGCCCAGCGTGGCGCAGGTCTCCAGGCCCAGTGCCTTCACCCCGGCGATCATCGCCGCCACCTTCGGAATGTCGCGATCCTTCGGTGAACGCCATGCGGCACCCATGCAGAAGCGCGACGCACCGGCGGCCTTGGCCTGGCGCGCCTTGGCCAGCACCGCATCGGTCTCCATCAGCTTCTGCGCATTCACCCCGGTGCTGTAGCGCTGCGCCTGCGGGCAGTACGCGCAGTCTTCCGGGCAGCCGCCGGTCTTCACCGACAACAGCGTGGACACCTGCACCTGCGACGGGTCGAAGTGCTCGTGATGGACCGCTGCGGCGCGAAACAGCAGCTCGGGAAACGGCAGATCGAACAGCGCCTGCAGTTCGTCGTGATGCCAGTCGTGGCGGATGGCAGCAGCCATGGCGGGGCCTTGGGTACGAATGGAGCGAGGGCGGCAGTGTGGGTGGGCGTGGCAGTACTGTCAACCATTCTAATTTCGAAATGGTTTACAGATCCTTCGTGACTCAAGCACCGACCCATGCACTGCATTTCACCGCATGCCGCAAGGCATCCAGCCACAGTGCCTGCTGTCCAATGCAATCGCTGTCACGCAGACTCGTTGCCATGATCGATCTCCATCGCCTCCGCGGCCGCGTCAGCGCGCTGGTCCTCAGTGAAGCCTGGCGCCGCCGCGCCGCGCTCTGGGGCGGCGCCGTGGCCGTGGCGCTGGTGGCGATCCTGTTCGCCAAGGCCAGCGATGCGGCCTTCCATCTGTTCCAGCGCATCACGTCACACTCGCCATGGTGGGCCCTGCTGCTCACGCCCGGCATCTTCGCGCTGCTGGCGTGGCTCACTTCCGGCGTGCTGAAGCCCACGCGGGGCAGCGGCATTCCGCAGGTCATCGCTGCGCTGGACAAGGCCGATGAGCCGTTCCGGAAAACCAACCTTTCCCCAGCGGTTTCGGCCGGCAAGCTGCTGCTGACCTCGCTGTCGCTGCTGGGGGGCGCATCGGTCGGGCGCGAGGGGCCCACCGTGCACGTAGGCGCAAGCCTGATGTATCTGTTCGGCCGCTGGTTCGGTTTCAAGGATCCCCGCGAGCTCTCGCACTTCCTGCTGGCCGGTGGTGCGGCGGGTATCGCGGCGGCCTTCAACACGCCGCTGGCCGGTATCGTCTTCGCCATCGAGGAGCTCAGCGGCCGCTTCGAGCATCGTTTCTCAGGCACCCTGCTGACCGCAGTGATCGTCGGCGGCGTGGTGTCGCTGGGCCTGCTCGGCAACTACACCTACTTCGGCCATGTGAGTGCACGCCTGCCACTCGGCCAGGGCTGGCTGGCCATCCTGCTTTGCGGCGTGGTGGCAGGGCTGCTGGGCGGCCTGTTCGCGCGTGCGGTGCTGGCCAGTGCGGCGGGCCGCCCGCGTTGGCTCGGGCAACTGCGGCAGCGGCATCCGGTGCTGCTGGCCGCAGGCTGCGGCATGGCGGTGGTACTGCTCGCCCTGGTCTTCGGTGAAGGCGCGTTCGGCACCGGCTACGAGCAGGCGCGCAGCCTGGTGCAGGGGCAGGCGCTGGTCGGCCACGAGTTCGGGTTGATGAAGCTGCTGGCCAATCTGGCCTCGTACGTGGCGGGCATTCCCGGCGGCCTGTTCTCGCCGGCGTTGGCGGTCGGCGCTGGACTCGGCCACAACCTGGCAGTGCTGATGCCCGGCGTGGACCCGCGCGCGTTCGTGCTGCTGGGCATGTGTGCGTACCTCACCGGCGTCACTCAGGCGCCACTGACTTCGGCGGTGATCTCGCTGGAGCTGACCGACAGTGGTGATCTGCTGCTGCCGATCCTGGCCACGGTGCTGATCGCGCGTGGCGTGTCCGGGCTGGTCTGCCGGGTGCCGATCTACCGTGGGTTGGCAGAGTTGTTGATCGGGCCCGCCGCTACGCCACCGGCGACCGGACAGGGTGAACGCCTTTCCTGACGGGCGGCGGCCCCCGTCGCAGTTGAGGGCAGTTCCGACACTGCAATCGGTGCTTCGCCGATGGCCGCACGCGGCGTGCGCCATCAAGTATTGGGTGATGCGTACTTATCGCCTGCGTTCGGCAACCCGTGTCTCGCGCGCACTGCTTGGTGTGCTGCTACCGCTCCGCTGCCTGGTCTGCGGCGAGCCGGGCCACGATGATCTTGATCTGTGCTGCGCTTGCTTGGCCGATCTGCCCTGGGCAGGCCGTGCCTGCCTGCGCTGCGCGTTGCCGTTGCCCGACACCGCGTTGATCGTCTGTGGCAGCTGCCGCGAGGAGGTACCGCCACAGACGGCTACCCACGCCAGCCTGCTGTACCTGCCACCGGTCGACCAGTTGCTGGTCCGCTACAAGTTCCATCAGGATCTCGCAGCCGGACGCCTGCTCGCGCAGCTGATGCAGCGCGCACCGCCGCCGTGGTGGTGTCCACCGCTGGTGCCGGTGCCGCTGCACAATCGCCGGCTGCGCCAGCGCGGCTACAACCAGGCGGGCGAGCTGTGCCGGCTGCTGCCGATGCCGGTCTGGCAGGGGCTGTACCGGCGGCGCCACACCGCGCCGCAGTCCGAGCGCACGGCCGAACAGCGCAGGGAAAATCTGTTCGATGCGTTCGATGTGCGTGGCTTGGTGCCAACGCGGCTGACCGTGGTCGATGATGTGATGACCACCGGCAGCACGGTGATGGAGGTTGCCGAGACGCTGCGCCTGGTGGGCGCTGCGGAGGTGCGCGTGTGGGTCTGCGCGCGGGCGCCGTGATCGCCCTCTTCATCCACAGGGGCTAGGATGAGGCCGGTTCCGGATCGAAGGAGTGGTCATGAATTCCCCCTTGTCTCCCTTGCTGTCGGCGGTTGGCCGCAGCTGGTGGATCCTGCTGCTGTACGGGCTTGTCGCACTGGGTTTTGGCATCGTTGCCATCGGCTGGCCCTTGTCCGCAGCGATGGCGCTGGCGTGGACACTGGGCGTGATGGCCATCGTTGAAGGTGTCATCAGCCTGTTCGCACTGATCAGCGGCGGCAGTGGTGCCTCGCGTGGGTGGCTGGCGCTGTATGCCATCGCCTCGCTGGGCTTCGGCATCCTGGCGGTGATCAACCCGCTGGCCACCGCCAGCGTGCTGGTGTTGTTCCTCGCAGCGTGGCTGCTGGTGGCGGGCATCTATCGCATCGTGCTCGCGATCCGCGTGCGCAAGCAGATCCAGGGCGAGTGGTTGCTGATCCTCAGTGGCGTGCTGGCGGTGGTGCTGGGCTTGCTGTTTGCGGCCAACCCGTACGCAGGCGTGGCGGTGACCACGCTGTGGATCGGCATCGGCAGCCTGCTGTATGGGCTGCTGCAGGTACTGGTGGCATTCAAGCTGCGGAAGCTGAAGTGAGGGCTGCGCTTTCCCTGTTGCTGGGCGTGGCGTTGGCCCTGACCGGATGCATGCCTGGCGCCACACCCGGTGCCTTGGCAGGCAAGGATCATGCGCCACGCCCCGGCGTGGATGTGCGCCTGAGCGCGGTGGACGCCTCCGGCAAAGGCCGGCCGGCGCAATGGCAAGGCGAAACCCTGGCCCTGCGCGAGCCGCCGATTGCCGGCAGTGCGGACATTGCTGATGTGCGCTACGTACTGGACGATTCCAAGCAGCCCGGCCTGCAGATCCGCTACCGGCCCGAAGCGCACCAGCGCATCCACGATGACACGGCAGCACTGGTGGGCCAGCGGGCAGCGATCAGCGTGGATGGCCGTGTGCTGATGGTGGCGACGGTGCAGGGGCCGTTCGGCGAATCGATGATGCTGAGCGGGCTGCCCAGCGTTGCCGAGGCGCAGGAGCTGGCGAAGCACATCACTGGCGACTGACGGACGCGCCATGAACCCGCGCCGCGCGGGGAGGTCGACCAAGGTCGACCGCTACCGGGCGAACCGCGCCTCGATCTCTTCCAGCGACTTGCCCTTGGTCTCCGGCAGCCAGAATGCGGCCACCAGGAAGAACACGAAGGTGCACGCCGCCCAGAACACGAACATGCTGGCGTAGCCGTAGTGGCCCACCGTGGGCAGGAAGATCGCGGCGATGGTGGTTGAGACGAACTGGTTGATCAGCAGCGCGATGCTCATGCCGTTGGAGCGGATGCGGTTCGGCATCAGCTCCGACAGTGCCAGCCACACGCACACGCCGGGGCCGACGGCGAAGAACGCGACGAACACCAGGATGCAGGTGGCCACGGCCCAGCCGTGTGCCGGTGGCGGCACCGGGCCAATGCGGGCCTGCTCGATGCGCAATGGCGCCTGGCTGGCACTGGCCGGGTCGGCAAATGGATTCAGGTGGAGTTTGCGGAAGAACGCACCGATCACGCTGTCCGGCTGCACGGTGCCGGCACGCTCGATGCGCAGCTCGCGGTCGGTCAGGTTGTCGCTGCGCAGGGCGCGCACATTGGTGAAGTCGCCGTAGGCATACGACACGGTCAGTTGCAGCGGCCGGCCTTCGCTGTCGATGCCAGCGCCGAGGCGCTGCCACTGCGCATCATCCAGCACCAGCCGCAGGCCGTCGCCGCTGACCGCTGCCTGCAGTTGCGGCTGCACGTCGGTACGGCCGCGTTCGGCCTGGAAGAACAGCGTGGCCGCGCCCAGCAGGGCCACGCAGATGCCGCCGCTGCCGAGCATCAGCAGGAATTTGCGGCCCTTGCGGTCGACCAGCAGCAGCGCGACCACGGTCATCACCGCGTTGAGCAGCTTGATCGCCACGTCGGCACCGTTGGCCACCGAACCGGACAGGCCAGCCTGGTTGAGGATGTTGACCGCGTAGGCCAGCACCGAGTTGATGCCGGTGGCCTGGGTGCAGGCCAGCACCACGCACGCGAGCACGAACGGCACCACGTAGCGGCGGCTGAACAGCGGGTCGCGCTTGCCGTCGCTGCTGCTCGATTCCGGCGCCTGGATCTGGGCCAGCGTGGGCTCAACCTCTGCGGCGGGGAGGACGCGCTCAAGGCTGCGCCGGGCTTCATCGATGCGGCCGCGGCGTACCAGCCAGCGTGGCGATTCGGACAGCAAGAAGATACCGGCGCAGAACAGCAGGCCAGGCGCCAGACAACTCCAGAAGATGGTGCGCCAGGCGTGGTCCTTCACCGTGAACAGTTCCTGCGCCTGCTGCGCGACCGGCAGCGAGCGCACGGCTTCGGCGGCGGCATCCACCGCATGGGCGTGGTACAGCCCGATCAGTGCCGCCAGCACCAGGCCGATGGTCAGCAGCAGCTGGAACATCGCCGCACCGCGTCCACGCCGCTCGGGGCTGAGCACTTCGGCCAGGTACAGTGGAATCACGACGCCGATCAAACCGCCACTGATGCCCTGCAGCAGCCGCCCGAGCAGCAGCGGCGTGTAGCCGGAGGCCAGTGCCATGATCGGAATCGAAGCGGTGAACAGCAGGCCGGCCAGCAGCATCGCGCCGCGGCGGCCAATCAGGTCGGCGACCATGCCGGCGAACAGCGAGGACAGCACGCTGCCCAGCAGTACCGCCGCCACCACGAAGCCGAGTTGCTGGCTGCTGAGCTGCCAGGCGTGACTGGCGGTCGCTTCAAGATAGGGCAGGGCACCGGCGATGATGCCGATGTCGATGCCGTACAGCAGGCCCCCCAGGCCGCCGATGAAGAGCAGGTAGCGTACGGGCCAGCGCGGGGCGGTGCTTGCAGTCATCGGCAGTTCCTGTGGTAGCGCCGGGCCAGGCCCGGCGGCGGTTCGTCGCAGAGTGCATTCTGTAGAGCCGAGCCATGCTCGGCTGCTTTCCATTCCGATATCGAGGTTCCCCATGCCGCGCTTCGCGCGGTGAGCCGAGCATGGCTCGGCTCTACAGGGAGCCCGCGCGGCATCCGGGCCGCATCGCTTGCGTCAGGTCAGATCGACCACGCGCCCACCAATGACCACCTGCTGCAGGCGCAGTTCGGCGTCCAGCACCACCAGGTCGGCGCGGGCGTCGGGCGCGATGCGGCCGCGATCGCCCAGGCCCAGATAGTCGGCCGGGAAGGTGGAAACCCGCTGCGAGGCGTCGGCCAGGTCCAGGCCGACGCGCACCAGGTTGCGCAGCGCCTGGTCCATGGTCAGTGCGCTGCCGGCCAGCGAACCCGTCGCCAGGCGCACGCAGCCGCCGCACTTGTGCACGCGCTGCTCGCCCAGCGCGTACTCGCCGTCGGGCATGCCGGTGGCGGCAGTCGCGTCGGTCACCGCGTACAGGCGCGGAATCGCGCGCGCGGCCAGGCGGATCACGCCGGGATGGATGTGCTGCAGGTCGGGAATGATCTCGGCGTACTGCGCATGTGCCAGCGCCGCCGCGGCGATGCCAGGCCGGTAGTGGTCGACGCCGGTCATGCCGTTGAACAGATGGGTGAAGCCGGAAGCCCCGGCCTGCAGCGCAGCAACACCTTCTTCGTAAGTGCCAGCGCTGTGGCCAAGCTGCACACGGATGCCCATTGCCGAAAGCGCGGGAATCAGCGCGGTGTGCTCGCCGATTTCCGGCGCCAGTGTCATCACCCGGATCGGCGCCAGCGCGTGCAGCTGCTGCACCAGTGCCACCGTCGCCTCGATCGTACGATTGGGCTGTGCGCCCAGCCGCTGCGGGCTGATGAACGGCCCTTCCAGATGTACGCCGACGATGCTGGCGGCGTCGGCATCGGGCGCCGCCATCGCCGCAGCGACGCCGTGCAGCGCGTGCTCGATCTCGTCCAGCCCGGCGGTCATGGTGGTCGCCAGCAGCGTGGTGGTGCCGAAGCGCAGATGGGTGCGGGCGATGGTGCGTGCCACGTCGCCGCCCTGCATCAGGTCCACGCCAGCCGCGCCATGCACATGCAGGTCGACGAAGCCGGGCAGGATCACTGGCAGCTGCAGGTCGTCGGCGCCGCTGTGGTCGTCCACCTGCAGCTGGCGGATGTGCGAATCGAAGTGGACCTGGCCACGCCGCCAGCCCAGCGGGGTGAGGATGCGGCCATGCAGGGTGCGGGTGTCGGTCATGCAGTGGGCTCGGCGATGATCACTTCGATGCCCACCCGCTGCAGCCCTTCACGGGTTGCGTCGTCGATGCCGGCGTCGGTGATGATGGCGTGGATCTGATCGAGAAGTGCGATGCGGTGCAGGCTGACGCGGCCGAACTTGGAGGCGTCGGTCAGCACCACGATGCGGCGCGCGCGCTCGACCATGCGGTGGTTGAGGCGGGCTTCGGCTTCATCGTGGGTGGTCAGCCCGAACTGCAGGTCCAGGCCGTCCACGCCCAGAAACAGGGTGTCGAAGCTGTAGGAGTTGAGGCTGGCTTCGGCCTGGCTGCCCTGCAGCGACAACGACTGCTGGCGCAGCAGTCCACCGGTCAGCAGCACGTTGATGCCGGGCGCGTTGGCCAGTTCCCAAGCGATGTTCAACCCATTGGTCATCACCGTCACGTCGCGCTGGGTGCGCAAGTGGCGGGCCAGGGTCATCGTGGTCGAGCCGGAGTCGATGATGATGTTGTCACCGGGCCGCACCAGGCGCGCGGCACACGCGCCGATCGATTCCTTCAGCGGCAGGTTCAGTGCGTCCTTTTCGTGGATGTCCTGTTCCTGTGGCGGCGTGCGCACCAGCGTGGCGCCGCCGTGAGTACGATTGGCCAGGCCTTGCGATTCGAAGTGAGTCAGGTCGGCACGGATGGTCACCGCCGACACGCCGAAGCGCTCGACCAGATCGGCCACCTGCACCGAGCCGTGCTCGATCAGCAGCTGCAGGATCTGTTGCCGGCGGGAGCGGGTGTTGCGCATGGCCATTCTCGGTGTCGCGGGGAAAGGTAAAGATTAGCCGTTCGCAGCAACGGCGGCAGCCGAACGTGCGTTCTGCGTGCGGGTTCCGGCCTGGTTGGCGCTGCAGGCGCGCGCGTACTCGCCCAGGCACAGGCCGATGCGGTGCTGCACCAGCGCGGTGGGCGTGTTGGCCAGCGTGCCCTCACGCACGGCGCGGTACTGCTCCGGCAGGTACTGGCTGAGCAGTACCAGTGGCGGCGCGTGCTGTTCCAGGTTGGCGAACAGGGTCTGCACCGCCTGCACCAGCGCGGGCTCGCCCCAGTAGTAGCGGCAGCGGTCGCTGAAGGAATAGCTGCGCAGCAGGCGCAGCGCTGCCTCATCGCCCTGGTAGTAGGACTGCCAGTACTTCGGCTGCGCCACCATCACTTCATCCAGCACCTGCGGCAGGCGCGAGCACTGTGCGGCCGGCAGCAGTTCGGCCTCGATCGCGGCCAGCGCGAACAGCGCTTCGCGGTAGGCGAAGGTCGCCGCCGGGCCGACCTTGAGGATGGCGAAGTGGTCGCGCACCAAGGCGTGCAGGCCACTTTCGCGCTGGTAGTCGGTGGAATGCGCTTCGAACACGATGCGCGGCTGCTGTTCGAGGAAGTCGGCCAGCGTGCTGGCGGCGGCCGGGTCGTACTCGTGCACACTGCTGTGGTCGAAGTCCACGCCCGGTTGCACCACCATGGCGATCACGCGCTGCCACGCATCGCGCAGCTGCGGCGTATCGAACGCCTGCTGATGAATCGCCAGGGTCTGCGCGGCAGCAGCGGGCGTGGTCACCTGCAGGCCCTCGGCCAGCGAGGCTTCACCCCCGGGAATCGGCACCTCGGTACCGATCACGTAGACCGGCGGCGGCAGGCCATGTTCGGCGGCGGTGCGCTCGGCGATCTCGGCCAGCTCGGCCGAACGTGCAGCGACGACGGCATCGGGCAGCGGCACCGGGTCATCGGCGCAGGACATGCTGCAATCGAGGTGGATCTTGTGGAAACCGGCGGCGACATAGGCTTCGATCAGCACGCGTGCGTGGGTCATCGCTTCAGCGGCCGGGCGCTTCTGCCAGGCATTCGGGCCGAGGTGGTCGCCACCCAGGATCAGCCGCTCGCGCGGGAAACCTTCTTCATCGGCCAGCGTGCCCACGTAATCGCGGTACTGCGGCGGGGTCATCCCGGTGTAGCCGCCGAACTGGTCGACCTGGTTGGAGGTGGCCTCGATCAGCAGCACGGTACCGTGCGCCAGCGCCACGTGCATGGCCGCGCGCAGCACCTGCTCGTTGCTGCAGCAGACGCTGTACAGGCCGACGTTGGCACCGGCGCGGTGGGAAGCAAGCAGGGTCTGCAACGGGGACATGGTCAGGCTCCGGTCAATCAGGAAAACGAGGGTTGGCAGGCGAGCAGGGCGGCACCACGTGCGCCACCGGCATCGCCGAAGCGTGGCGGCACGATCGGTGGCACCTGCACACCCTTGAACAGGTGGGTGGCGATGGCGGCGGGCAGGTGCTGGTACAGCGGCGCGTACTGCGAAAGGCCGCCGCCGAGCACGATCACGTGCGGGTCCAGCGCCAGCACCAGCGCGGCCAGGCTGTGGCCGAGCAGGTCGCGGTGGATGTCCAGCGCCTTGCGCGCGCGGGCATCACCGGCTTCGGCCAGGGCGATCACGGCGCTGGCGTCGGCGGCGCTGCCACCAAGGTGGCGCTCGATCATCGCCACGCCACTGCCGGACACATAACGCTCCACGCAGCCCTGCAGGCCGCAGGCGCAGTCGATCAGCGGCAGGCCGTGGCGCTGCAGCAGATGACCGGGCACGCTCCAGTGGCCCCATTCGCCGGCCAGCCCGTTGAAACCGGTCAGCAGGCGGCCCTGCAGGCAGAAGCCACCACCGGCACCAGTGCCGAGAATGGCGCCGAACATGCTGGGGTAGCCGTCAGCCGCGCCGCCGTGCGCTTCAGACAGGGCAAAGCACTGCAGATCGTTGCCGAAGTGCAGCGGGCGCTGCAGGCGTGCCTGCAGATCCTGCGCCACGCATTGGCCGGTCAGTGCAGGCACGTTCGCGCTGAGTTGGCGGCCGCTGCGGCGGTCGCGCACGCCGGGCAGGGCGATGCCGATGGCCGCATCGCTACGGCCGAGGGCAGCGTCCGCCTCGGCGACCAGCGCCACCACCGCCTGCAGGAAGCCGTCGTAGTCACCCTGTGGGGTGGCCACGCGGCGGCGCCAGGTGACCTGCATCGCCGCGTCGCACGCCACCAGCTCGATCTTGGTGCCGCCGATGTCGATGCCATAGCAGGCGTGGGCGATCAGCTCAGCCATGGTGAATGGTGACGCCCTTGACGACGCGGTTGACGGTGCCGTCCGGGAACGGGTTGTCCGGGGTCAGGCCCAGCGCGGCCGAGCGCTGCAGCGCGAACAACTGCGCGAAGCCCAGCCACACTGGCGCCAGCCACGGATCATCCAGTGCCGGCACGGTGAGGGTGTATTCGTCATCGGCGCCGATGTCCGAATGCGGGCCGATCGCCAGCACCTGGCCGGCCACGCCGTCGCGGCGCAGCTCTTCCAGCAGGTCCTGCTCGTAGCGGCGCGCCAGCGGCTGCACGCTGCGCAGCACCACCACCAGGGTGTTGCCGTCCAGCGTCGACTTCGGGCCATGGCGGAACCCCAATGGCGTGTTGGCCAACGCCAGCACGCGGCCGGCGGTCAGCTCCAGCACCTTCAGCGCGCACTCGCGCGCCAGCGCTTCCAGCGGGCCGCTGCCGAGGTAGATGATGCGGTTGAACGGGCGCTGCGCCAGCGCCGCCACCGGTGCATCCCACTGCGCCTGGCCTTCGCGGGCCAGCGCGGCGATCTGCTTCAGGCGCGCCACGCGCGCATCCCACGGCGAACGATCGAACACGGTCAGTGCGGCCAGCAGCATGCAGGTCAGGCTGCTGGTCATGGCGAAGGCGCGATCGCAGCTGGCCGACGGCATCAGCAGCGTGCAGGTATCGGCACGGCCGGCACCACGACGGGCGAGTTCGCCATCGGCGTTGCAGGTGATGTCGAGGAAGCGTGCCTCATCCACATCGGCGCGCACGCGGTCCACCGCGGCCACGCTTTCCGGGCTGGAACCGCTGCGGCCGAACGAGACCAGCAGGGTCGGGCGGTCGCGCTGCAGGTACAGCGCCGGATGGGTCAGCAGGCTGGTGGTGTGCACCACGCGCACCTCGGCCGGCCACTGCGCGTTGATCGCATCGGCCACCATCTCGGCGATGAAGCCGGAGCTGCCGGCGCCGGTGAACAGCACGCGCTGGTTGGGATCGTTGAGGCTGCCGCCGAGGAAGGCCTGCAGGCGGTCGCGGGCACGCGACAGATCCTGGGCGAGGGCTTCCCACAGCGCTGGCTGCTGGGCGATTTCGGTAGCGGTATCGGCTCCGCCAAGGCGCTGCCAGGCGGACACATCGGAAAGCAGGGTGACGTCCATTCGGAGGTTCCAGTTGGGCCAGCGCACCATCTGCGTTTTCTTTCGAAATGTCAAACATCGAAAGTAAAAAGAAAGAAAATGACGCGATGACCTTTCCCGGCGCCGGGCGCTCGGGAAAACGAAAGAACGGGGCGAATGCCGTATCGCACAATGCTTAACAGGCAGCTGCAATCGATTACACAAAGTATTGCGACGCAACAACTTTCGTTTCAACGGAATATATCTTCCTTTTTCCTTTCAATTTGTTGACATCTTTCGAATCGCTGCCCTAGAGTCGGCCCAACCGCTTTCGAAACGCCCGGTGAACGGGTTGGGAGTCCGTGTGGAAATCTGCGTTCGTCGCTCGCCGCTGATGCTGGCTCTGTTGCCGGCATTGATGTTGGCGTCCATGCCGGCCCAGGCCGAGTCGGTCGGCAACCTGCGTTCGGTTGCCGCCAGCGCCAGCCGCGACGGCGTGCAGGGCTGGGACCTGCAGACCGACAAGGGCGCGCGCCTCCGCATCGAACTGCCGGCCACCGACATCATCCGCGTGCAGGCAGGCCGCAACGGCACGCTGACCGGCGCCGGCGACAAGGCCGCGCCGATCGTACTGCCGCAGCCCAAGGCCAACGTGCAGGCGAAGCTGGAAGAAGACGCGCAGGAAATCCGCGTGCGGACCGAGTCCCTGGTGCTGCATGTACAGCGGCAGCCGCTGCGCATGCGCCTGGAACGGCTGGACAACGGCCAGCCCACCGCGCTGTGGCAGGAACTGCAGCCGCTGGACCTGGATGCCACGCAGAGCGTGCAGGTGCTGTCCTCGCAGGCCGATGAGGGCTACTTCGGTGGCGGCCAGCAGAACGGCCGCTACCAGTTCAAGGGTCGCGAGCTGGAGGTGTCCTATTCCGGCGGCTGGGAAGAGGGCGACCGCCCCAGCCCTGCCCCGATGCTGCTGAGCAGCCGTGGCTGGGGCATGCTGCGCAATACCTGGAGCGATGGCAGCTACGATCTGCGCGAGGCCGACCAGTCCACGCTGCTGCATCGCGAAGACCGCTTCGATGCCTATTACTTCGTCGGCGCCGACCTGCCGAAACTGATCGAGCGCTACACCCGGCTGACTGGCCGCCCGAACATGGTCGCGCGCTGGGCGCTGTCCTACGGCGACGCCGATTGCTACAACGATGGCGACAACAGCAAGAAGCCCGGCACCGTGCCCGAAGGCTGGAGCGACGGCCCGACCGGCACCACCCCCGATGTGATCGACAGCGTGGCCAAGCAGTACCGCGCCCACGACATGCCCGGTGGCTGGATCCTGCCCAACGATGGCTATGGCTGTGGCTACAAGCAGCTGCCGGAAACCGTGAAAGGCCTGGCCGGTTACGGCTTCCGCACCGGCCTGTGGACCGAGAACGGTGTCGACAAGATCGCCTGGGAAGTCGGCAAGGCCGGCAGCCGCGTGCAGAAGCTGGACGTGGCCTGGACCGGCAAGGGTTACCAGTTCGCGATGGATGCCAACCGCCAGGCCTTCAACGGCATCCTCGACAATTCCGACTCGCGCCCGTTCCTGTGGACGGTGATGGGCTGGGCCGGCATCCAGCGCTACGCCGTCGCGTGGACCGGCGACCAGAGCAGCAGCTGGGATTACATCCGCTGGCACGTGCCGACCCTGGTCGGGTCGGGCCTGTCCGGCATGGCCTACGCCAGCGGCGACGTGGATGCGATCTTCGGCGGCAGCGCCGAGACCTTCACCCGCGACCTGCAGTGGAAGGCGTTCACGCCGGTACTGATGGGCATGAGCGGCTGGTCGTCGAACGCACGCAAGCATCCGTGGTGGTACGACGAGCCCTACCGCAGCATCAACCGCGATTACCTGAAGTTGAAGATGCGCCTGACCCCGTACATGTACGGCCTGGTGCACGAGGCCGCGCAGACCGGCGCGCCGCCGGTGCGTGGCCTGATGTGGGACAACCCGCGCGATCCGCATGCGCAGGATGAAACCTACAAGTACCAGTTCCTGCTCGGCCGCGATCTGCTGGTGGCGCCGGTGTACCGCAGCCAGGCGGCCAGCCGTGGCTGGCGCCGCGATATCCACCTGCCGGCCGGCGGCTGGATCGACTACTGGGACGGCCGCCGCGTGCAGGCCGGCGCCGACGGCCGCCAGCTCGACCGCCAGGTGGACCTGGCCACGCTGCCGGTGTTCGTGCGTGCCGGAGCGATCCTGCCGATGTACCCATCGATGCTGTTCGACGGCGAGAAGCCGCTGGATGAAGTGACGTTCGACCTGTATCCGCAGGGCGAGTCGCAGTACACGCTGTACGAAGACGATGGCAACACGCGCCGCTACCAGCAGGGCGAGTCGAGCACGCAGCAGATCCGCGTGCAGGCGCCGGCGCAGGGCAGTGGCCCGGTGCAGGTGCAGATCGATGCGGTGCAGGGCCAGTACAACGGCCAGCTGCCGCAGCGCCGCTACGGCCTGCGCGTGCTCAGCCGCCAGGCGCCGCGTGCGGTGCAGGCCGCTGGCCGCGCGCTGCCGGCGCTGGCTGATGCCGCTGCGTTCAACGCTGCTGCTGAAGGATGGTACTTCGATGCCGCCGAACGACGCGGCACGCTGCATGTGCGCACCGCCAGCCAGGACATCCGCCAGCCCCTGCAACTGCAGCTGGACTTCGCGGTCGCCGCCGCCGCTGCCGACGACGCCTATCCGGCCGCGCCGGTGCTTGGCCGCGAACTGCCGGCCGACAGCCTGCTGGTGGTCAACCGCCCGGCCGAAGAGCCCGGCCACGCGCTGGAAAACGCCTTCGATGATGACCCGGGTACCTGGTTCCGCAGTGTGCGCAACCAGGCCGTGCGCACCGGTGCGCATGAATGGGTGATCGGGTTCGGCGAGCGCAGGATGATCGATGGCATCGACATCGCGCCGCGCAACGACAAGAACTGGAAGCACGGCCAGGTACGCGACTACGAGGTGTACCTGGGCGACAGCAATGGCGAATGGGGTGAGCCGATCGCACGTGGCCGCCTGCAGCTGAAGGAAGGCGTGCAGCGCATCGCGTTCCCGGCCCATGCCGGCCGCCTGCTGCGCTTCCGCGTGCTGAGCGTGCAGAACCCGGAAGGCGATGGCGCCAGCAGCACCGATCCGATGGTTACCGCCGCACAGGGCAGTGCCCGCGCCTTCGATGCGCTGCAGCCGCGCGACGTCGGCCCGATCGCACTGTCCACCTTCCACATCCTCGAACACCAGGAACCGGAGCGACCGGCCCGGCAGCGCTATCTCTCCGAGCTGCCGGTGCCGGCCGCGCTGGCCAGCCAGGTGCGCGCCGACCAGTCGTTCCGTGGCGATGCCGGCATGCGCATGAACGGCCTGCAGTTCCGCCGTGGCCTGGGCGTCGGCGCCAACAGCCGCATCGACCTGCGCCTGCAGGGCGGCTGGCACCTGCTGCGTGCCGACCTCGGCATCGACGACGCCTGCCGCAGTGCCGGTGGCCTGCAGTTCCAGGTCTGGGGCGACAACCGCCTGCTGTACGACAGCGGCCTGGTGAAGGCACCCGGCGTGGTCAAGCCGGAGCTGGACATCCGTGGCCTTTCCACCCTGAGCCTGCGCACGCTGGGTGCGCAGGGCAGTCAACCCGCCCAGGTCTGCGCCAACTGGGCCAATGCCGTACTGATCGGCCAGGAGGGCGACTCCGCCAGCATCGTCGCCCCATGACCCCCTCGTAACACCGCTCCTCCCCCCGCCCATTCCGACTACGGCCCCCATGGCCGTGGCCCGGGAGCGTTTTGCCCGCCGAACGCCCACGCGCTCACCATTCGCGCCGCACCCCTGCCAGGAGAGAACCCCGATGTTGCCCGCCCGCCACCACCGCCCCCCCTGTCGTTCGATCGCTCCGCTGTCGCTGGCCATCGCCGGCGTGCTGCTGTCGGTCGCCGTTCCTGCCTTCGCCCAGGAGAGCAAGGACAAGGCCACCGACCTGGCCCGCATCGAGGTCACTGGCTCCAACATCCGCCGCACCGACGTTGAAACCGCCTCGCCGGTGCAGGTGATCAGCAAGCAGGACATCCAGAACATGGGTGCGCGCACGCTGTTGCAGGTGCTCGACAACCTGCCGGCGGCACGCCCAGCGCAGCAGGACGCGCGTTCGCTGTTCACCGGTTCCGACGGTGCCTCGCAGGCCAATCTGCGTGGCCTGGGCGCGCAGGGCACGCTGGTGCTGCTGAACGGACGTCGCCTGTCGTACTACGGTGCACCGGCCGGCTTCCAGACCCAGTTCGTCAACATCGACGCGATCCCGGCTGCGGCCATCGAACGCATGGAAGTGCTGACCGACGGCGCGTCGGCGGTGTACGGCACCGACGCGGTGGCCGGCGTGATCAACGTGATCACCAAGCGCAACTTCCAGGGCGCCGAGGTCAGCTTCACCAACGACACCTCCTCGCGCATCGACTCCTACGGCGAGCGCCAGGCCAGCATCACCGCCGGCTTCGGTGACCTGGCCGAGAACCGCTTCAACATCTACGGTGCGGTCAACATGTACCGCCGCGACGCGATTCCGCTGAGCGATTTCTACGACAAGCGGCCCGACCAGTACTACGTCAACAATCCGAACTACCTCAACAACCTGCGCCTGGGCGTGGGCAGCAAGCCGGGTGAATTCAATCCGGGCACTTACTTCGCCTTCGATCCGGTCACCGGCCGCCGCGTGCAGGAAGCCGCGCCGGGCTGCAAGAACGTGCTGACCAGTGAAGCGGCCGGTCCGCGTTGCGTCTGGGAAACCTGGATGAACAACGAGATCGATGCCGGCGCCAAGTCCGAGCGCAATACCGCCTACCTCAACGGCACGTTCCTGGTGGGTGACAGCACCGAGATCTTCGCCGAGGCGACCTACACCGACATCGACCTGCGCGCCAACGGCGGCACGCCGCGCACCTACGGCACCACCACCGGCAACCCGACCAGCTGGTTCTCGCGCAACACCGGCAACACCGTCAACCAGTTCCTGTACCCGTTCCTGGGCCCGAACAACGAGTACAACCACGCCAGCCCGCAGATGAAGGCAATGATGGGCGGCGTGGTCGGCCTGAACTACCTGCTGCAGGATGCCGGCCCGAACTATTTCGGCCAGCGCAATACCGACAAGAGCTACCGCGTGCTGGCCGGTGCGCGTGGCAACCGGGGTGACTGGAACTGGGAGACCGCCTTCGCCAGTGCCGGCACCCACTCCACCACGTACCAGACGATCAACGTCAACATCAAGGGCTTCGAGAAGGCGTTCGGCCCGTACTCGGTCGATCCGACCACCGGCCGCGTGATCATCTCCGACCACCCGGCATACAAGTTCGGTGAGATCAGCGAAGCCAACGCTGCATTGATCCGTGAAGCGTTCCCGACCTTCGACATCCAGTCGTGGACCCGTCTGCACACCTTGGACGGCAAGATCGAAGGCCCGCTGTTCCAGCTGCCGGCCGGTGAAATGCGCGCCGCGTTCGGCTTCAACGCCAGCCGCGAAACCTTCTACACCCCGGGCAACGCGGATGCAGCCAACGGCCTGATCTCCCAGCAGGGTGGTTCCTGGTTCGACGGCAAGCGCAACACCTACGCGCTGTTTGCCGAGACCGTGGCACCGATCACCGACAAGCTGGAACTGGATGCGGCGGTGCGCGTGGACAAGTACCCGAACTTCAGCGCCAACGTCGCGCCGAAGATCGGCTTCAAGTACCAGGCGTTCGACCAGCTGATGCTGCGCGGTACCTACTCGACCGGTTTCCGTGCACCGAGCCTGGCCGAATCCGGCAACGGCGGCGTGTTCGCGCAGCTGGGTGGCTACCGCGACGAGCTGCGCTGCAACGAGACCAACGCCATCGCCAACCTGCTGCTGCGCTCGCAGCGTCCGGGCGATGTCGACCTGGGCAAGAACCTGCTGAACGTGGATTGCAGCCGCACCGTGGCGCGCATGACCCAGCCGAACAAGAACCTGAAACCGGAGAAGGCCAAGATCGCCACCCTCGGCTTCGTCTACGAGCCGGCGACCTGGCTGTCGGTGTCGGCCGACTACTGGTTCATCTATCGCGACAATGAAATCGTCGCGCCGGACTACCGCCGCATGGAAGACATCATCTCCTCGTCGCGCTCGCCGATCACCGACAGTGACCGCGCCAACCTGGCGCAGCTGGCGGCGATGTGTGCCGACCCGGCCAGTGGCGTGAGCTGCCCGTCGGTGCTGCCGGGCTACTCCGCCGGCAACGTGGCCAGCGTGGTGGGCCAGTACAAGAACCGTGGCAAGACGCTGATCGACGGCTTCGACATCGATGCACGCAGCCGCTTCTCGCTGGGTGACTGGGGCAACCTGAACATCGGCCTGGCCGCCACCATCGCCAACCGCAACCGCTTCTACATGGATGAAGCCAACGGCTGGTACTACGGCGACGTGGTGGGTTACTACAACAACCCGCGCCTGCGTGCCACGCTCAATGCCGACTGGACCTACAAGCAGGTCACCACCAGCATGTTCGTCAACTACGTGGGCGGCACCAAGTGGGCCACCGACCAGGTTGATGAGGTGAGCAACAACAAGGAAACCTGCACCGGCGGCTACCTGGCCCTGCAGAAGAGCAAGTGCGACGGTGCGCCGTCGTGGTGGACCGCCAACATGAGCGTCACCTGGCGCCCGGATGATGCGTGGAACCTGAGCTTCACCGTCAAGAACCTGTTCAACCGCCTGCCGTTCTACGATCCGAACAGCTTCCTGGGTGACTCCAGTGACTACGCGACCATCTTCGGCCGTGGTTACAGTGTGACCATCGGCTACCGTTTCAAGTAATTCCGTTTGCGTGACCCGGCGAGCCGGCTACGGCCGGCTCGCTGCCAAGAGGAGAGATGTTTGCCATGAAGCGTAGGGAATTCATCGCGGCCAGTGCCGCTGTCGCCGCCAGCAGCCTGCTGCCGCAGACCCCGGCATGGGCACGCGGGCGCAAGGTGCGCCTGGCCATGATCGGTACCGGCATGCGCGGGCTGGTGCTGCTGAAGGAGCTGGTGCGCCGCGACGACGTCGAGGTGGTCGCGCTGTGCGACATCGAACCGATCATGCTCGGCCGTGCCATGGACATGGTGGCCAAGGCCGGCAAGCCGGCCCCGAAGACCTACGGCCAGGATCGCGATACCAATGCCTGGAAGCGCCTGCTCGAACAGAAGGGCATCGATGGCGTGATCATCGCTACGCCGTGGGAATACCACGCGCCGATGGCGATTGCGGCGATGCAGGCCGGCGTGGCCGTGGGCTGTGAAGTGGTGGCCGGCATCACCCTGCAGGACCACTGGGACGTGCTGAAGACGCAGCTGTCCACCGGCACTCCGTACATGCTGCTGGAAAACGTCTGCTACCGCCGCGACGTGATGGCGGCGCTGCAGATGGTGCGCCAGGGCCTGTTCGGCGAACTGGTGCACCTGCAGGCCGGCTACCAGCACGACCTGCGTGGCGTGAAGTTCAATTCCGGCGACCCGAACCAGCCCTACGACAGCGGCGTGGAGTTCGGGCCCAAGGGCTGGAGCGAAGCACGCTGGCGCACCGAGCATTCGGTGGAGCGCAACGGCGAGCTGTACCCCAGCCACGGCATCGGCCCGTGCGCGATGTACACCGGCATCAACCGTGGCAACCGCTTCACCCACATCAACGCGTTCGCGACCAAGGCACGTGGCCTGCACGAATACACCGTGGCCAAGAGTGGTGGCACCACCCACCCCAGCACCAAGGTGAAGTTCAAGCTCGGCGATATCGTCACCACCACGCTGGCCTGCGAGAACGGCGAGACCATCCTGCTGCAGCACGACACCTCGCTGCCGCGCCCGTACTCGATGGGCTTCCGCGTGCAGGGCACCAAGGGCCTGTGGATGGATGTAAACCATTCGATCCACATCGAAGGCCGCAGCCCGCCGCACCAGTGGGAAGAGTTCAAGAAGTACCAGGACGAATACGAGCATCCGCTGTGGAAGCAGAATGCCGAGACCGCTGCCAGCGCCGGCCACGGTGGCATGGATTGGTTCGTCATCCACGCGTTTGTGGAAGCGCTGAAGGCCAAGGCGCCGATGCCGATCGACATCTACGATGCGGTGACCTGGAGTGCGATCACGCCGCTGAGCGAGCAGTCCATCGCCAACGGTTTCCAGACGTTGGAGTTCCCGGACTTCACCGCTGGTGCGTGGAAGCAGCGCAAGCCGGTCTTTGCGTTCGATGGTAAGTACTGATCTGCACATCAACGGCAACGCCGCGCATGCCCGGCGTTGCCGTCTGCATCGGTGCATTGGCACCTGTAGAGCCGAGCCAACGCTCGGCTGTTTTTCCCGCCGACCGCATTGAACTAGCGGCCCCACCACGGGCGGAGCCCCAGACCATGCCATGGCAGAAGATCGGCGAACTTCCTGACCAGCGATTCGTCGGCCCCTACGGCATCGAATTCTGGCGTATCCACAAAGGCCAGGTCTTCCACCAGGGCCGGCTGCTGCGCAAGCCCGACGCGGCCAGTTTCGAGTTCATCCCCGAACACTATTTCGTCGCGCGCGATGCGCCCGCCGTCTACCACGCCAGGACCCGCCTGCCCGCGATCGACCGCGACAGCTTCCGCCAGTGCGGTGGTTACTGGCGGGACAGGCGCAATACTGCGGCCGGTGCATAAAGCACTGCCTGCGTGGCGAGCTGCTGCAAACAATCCCGCAGGACCCGCTGTACGCAGTTGATGACAGCAACGTCTATTGCGATGGGAAGCCGCTGCCCGGGGGGATCTCGCGCGCTGGCAGCTGCTGGATGGACACTTCTCGGGCGATGGCAGCCGTATCTACTACCTGGAGCGGAAGCTGCCCCAGGTGGAGGTGGCGCTGGCTGGAGGGGAGCTGGTCGCGGGATGCGACGCAGTTGTTCAACATGTATCTGGTCGAGAGGGACTCTGAGGTGCGGGCGCTGCATGGGCTTGAGTGACTGGCGCGCGCGGAGGCTCGCTGTCGATCGGCCATGGCGCTGTGCCGCCGGCTGAAGCGCTTGGCGGTCACGCTCTGGGAGCCGGGGTGTTGCTGGGGGCATCCTGCTGGGAGGCGGGTCTGCAAGGGCAGACGGGAGCAGGGGAAGATGGCGCGCCCGGAGGGATTCGAACCCCCGACCAATGGCTTCGGAAGCCACTACTCTATCCGGCTGAGCTACGGGCGCGTTGTATACAGCCTCGCCCTCGGAACCTGCCGGGACGAGCATCAAGACACCCGGAAGGGGCCGTGAGGAGGGCATTCTATCTGGTTTCCCCGGATAAATCTCAACCCACCCGTCATCAAGGCCGGCCTGACCCGAATGGGGTTGAGGCCGTCTGCTAAAATTTGACCCATGACTCAGCAGTTGAACGGAAAGGGCATGGACAAGCACGATAAGATTTTTGTCGCAGGACACCGGGGGCTGGTGGGTGGTGCTGTGGTGCGCCGTTTGCAGGCGTTGGGATATGACAACCTCTTGCTAGCAGGGCGCGAGCGCGTCGATCTCAGGGATCGCGCGTCGGTCGAAGCGCTCTTCGAGGCCGAGAAGCCGGCCATCGTCATCCTGGCTGCGGCCAAGGTAGGCGGCATCCATGCAAACGATGCGTACCCTGCCGAATTCTTGTTTGAGAACCTGCAGATCCAGAACAACGTGATCGACGCGGCATACCGCCATGGCGCCAAGAAGCTGACTTTCCTGGGTTCGTCGTGCATCTACCCCAAGTTCGCCGAGCAGCCCATCCGCGAGGATTCGCTGCTGACCGGAGGCCTGGAGCCTACGAACGAGTGGTATGCGATCGCAAAGATTGCGGGCATCAAGATGTGCCAGGCTTATCGCAAGCAGTATGGATTCAACGCGATCAGCCTGATGCCGACCAATCTTTATGGGCCGGGCGACAACTTCGATCTGCAGAACTCGCATGTGCTTCCGGCGCTTCTGCGGAAGTTCCATGAAGCCGCTGAGCGTGGTGACAGCGAGGTCGTCATGTGGGGTACGGGGACGCCACGCCGTGAGTTCCTCCATGTAGACGACATGGCAGCCGCAACGGTGTATCTGACTGAGACCTATGAAGGCTCGGACATCGTCAATGTGGGTGTCGGTGATGACATCAGCATTCGCGAGCTTGCGGAGCTGGTGAAGGACGTCACAGGTTTCAAGGGCGAGATCCGCAATGACACCAGCAAGCCCGATGGCACCCCGCGCAAGCTGCTGGACGTCTCACGGTTGAATGGATTGGGCTGGAAGGCTTCGATCGAGCTCCGGGAAGGCGTCGAACAGACGTATCGCTGGTTCCTCGACAACCAAGGGCGCCTGCGCGCGGCCTAAGGTTTCGGATGGAAGGGGCCAGCGTTCGCTGGCCCTTTTTCATTTGCGAGCGTATGCTTGGGTATTGGGGTGGATCGAGGCATCGGACAAAGCATCTTCTGCCGTTACCCAACGGTACTCAGCATGCTGTTCCTCCGGCAGAGCCATTCTCGCGGGATCCACGCTGATGGAGTAGGCCAGCACCACGTAGTGTGTACCTGCATCCGATGCTCCGGTGAAGTCCTCGGCGTAGAAGTGCTCATACACTCCAACGAAGGTGGCTTCGCTGATCTCCAGCGATTGGCCGAGCTCAGACAGAGTCAGCCTGCGGAATGCCTGGCTGAAGTTCTCGCCTTTGCGGATGCGCCCACCCGGCGCAAACCAGAATCCGCGTGCAGGTTCATTGGTGCGTAACCCCACAAGCATGCGTTGCCGTGGATCCATGACCAGAAGATCAATCGACACAAGCGGTGTGTCCCGAACGACGGCCTTGAAGTCAGCTGCACTCAAGTGCCGTGGTGGAAGCTCGGTCAAGTGGGTCATTTCGACTGCGCCGTCATAAGCTGGCGCGCAGCGTGCCAAATGAAGAGGGTGTTGGTGACGAAGTAGCGCTTCCACAGCCGACGAGGCTCGCTCGCTAGCCTGTGCAGCCATTCGAGGCCATTGTTCTGCATCCAGAGCGGGGCCCGGGAGATAACACCCGCATGGTAGTCGAATGCCGCCCCGACACCGATCATCACGCCATTGATCCGGCCACGGTGCGCCGCCATCCACTTCTCCTGCTTCGGACAGCCGAGGCTGACCCAGATCGTCCCGGCACCAGAGTCATTGATGTCGCGCACGATGGCAGCATCCTCTTCTTCGCTGAGCGCGCGGAAGGGCGGTGAGTGCGAGCCGGCAATGACCAAGCCAGGGAATCGCTTGGGCAGCTCGTCGCGGAGAATGCTCAAGGTCCTCTCAGCGCCACCATAGAGGTAGATGGACTCGCCGCGCTTGGCGGCTGCCTCGCAGTACTTGAGCATCAGGTCGGGACCATTGATGCGTTGCTGTCCGGAAGCGCCAAGACGTCTCATGAGCCAGGCCACCGGCGCACCATCGGGCGTTGCCATGTCGGCAGAGTTCACGGCTGCTGCGAACTCCTTGTCGTGACGTGCTGTGACGACGGAGTGGGCGTTGCAGATGCAGACTACCCTGCTGTCTCGACGCATGCTCCAAGCGTGAATACGGTGTAGGGACTGATCCCAGCTGACGCGAGTGATCGGTGTGCCGATAACGTCGATAGAAGTACAGGGGTTATTCACTATGGATGCTGTCCATGCAATTTAGAGGGACTGCTCGGAGTTGTAGGCCGACAAAAGGGTTCGAAGACTTACTTCCGGAGAGTAGGAGTCCAGATAACGGCTGCGCGCACCGGAACTCATTCGCGCTATTCGATGCTCAGAGTTTTTATGGCTGATCAACAGAGCGGCGAGCTCATCAGGGCTTCCCGGACTAAACAACTCGCCGGTTACTTCTGGCTCTATCAACTCGCTAAGAGCACCGATATCACTGGCAAAGACGGGAAGGCCCTGTGAATACGCTTCGGCGATGACCATTGGAAAGCCCTCGTACCACAAGCTGGGAACGATGAGTGCCTTGGCCTTCCTCATTTCAGACCTGATTATCGAAGAATCTCGCTTGCCCAAGAAATTAATATTCTTGTTGGCCGAAACATTTTCCGATAGCGGGCCATCACCAATGACTGTCACAGTTACGTCAGCGGAACGTGCCGCTTCGAGCAGCACGTGTATTCCCTTGTCTTCAGTAAGTCGACCCACGAAAAGATAACCATCACGAACTCCCTGCTCGGGGAACTCTTCAATTTCCAGATGAGAGAAGTTGGACTTCACTCTAATCTTGGAGCTTGGTATCCCTGCTCTCGAAAACAGGCTCTTTGCAAACTCGGTGAGCGCAATGAACTGATCAACCTTCTTCCACGTACCCAGTCGCCGATGCAGTGAGACGCTGGCGGCAATTGAAAAAGTTCCGATGAGCGAGTTCCGATACACACGACGAGCCACGGTCCACCAAGGGCCCTCGTCTATGCTCCTCTCGGTCACTTCACCATCAAAGTACAATGTCGCAGTCGGGCACACAATCCGGTAATTGTGAAGAGTGAAAACCGATCGTACCTTCTTGGCTCGGCAGGCATAAAATACGGATGGCGAGATAAGTGGGAAGAAGTTGTGGACGTGAACTACATCAGGACGAAACTCAGATATCTCTTTGCTAATCCTGAGGTATGAGGGAATGGAGAATATTGCATTTACCGTTGCAATAATCTTCGATGCGAACCCTTGGATTGATTGATTGGAGACAGCGTAAAGCTTCACTTCATGGCCGTTCGCACGAAGCAGCTCCGCTTCGTTCCTGACAACGGAATCTTCGCCGCCGGCCTGCTGATAATAGTTGTGGACAATGAGAACTCTCATCTTCAGCTTGTCCGGCGATTGATTATTCGGGCGGGATTTCCAACGGCGATGCAGTCGTCGGGAACGTCTGTAATAACGACGCTTCCAGCGCCTATCGATACATTGTTCCCTATCTTAATTGGCCCAATGATTGTTGCATTTGATCCGATATCAACATTGTCCCCAATGACTGGGGCGATGCCGTCGAAGCTCGAGCTTGTAACGCGAACGCCAATTGTAGTGCAGTGCCTCAGTACAACATTGCGACCAATAATCGTTCGATCATTGATGACCAAGCCAATCCCGTGGTAGAGCGATGCGCCAGGACCAATCCTTGTTTTCCATGGTATTTCAACGCCTAGAATCCATTCGATCGCAACTCTGTAGGCAGCAACGACTGGAAGTAGAGGGAGCCTGATGACCTTGGGCATACGACTGATCAGATTGACAGCTCGAAAGCTGAGCAATATCAAGCGGCCCTTGGGGTTTCCTCGGTTTGCAGCCCAATCACAAGTAATGTAGCTCATTGATAGCGCTTCCTCCCGAGCACTTTGCGAGCGACGGACAGCGCGTGCTTGCCCACGAAAACCTTCAGTGCCGGGCGGATCATATGGACCATGCTCGAAACAGGGTATCGCTGAGACTGGATCAGGCTCCATCTCAATTTCAATCCAGCTTTTGCCTGGAAAATCTCATGCTTTGCGGACACGCTTCCGTCGTGGACCCGAAGGAAAGAAACTCCATCGCCAACTCTGGCCATTTTGCCAAGAAGAGTAAGTCTGAACCAAAGCTCCCAATCTTCAATGTGTTTCCACTCAGGTCGATAACCGCCCGCCTGGATGAAATCCTTTCGTCGGAACATGACGCTGCTGTGCATTACGAAGTTGCCTCTAAATAACGAGGTCATCGCATCGTCGTGATTGCCCGGAGTTGTGGATGGCGTGAGTGTTCCGTCGGGATATACTTTGAAAAAGTCTGTATAGACCAGGGAAACGCGAGGGTCGGCGTCAAGCACCGAGCGCTGGAGGCTCAGTCGACTGGGGCTGTAATAGTCGTCAGCATCCGCGCGAGCAATGAATGTTCCAGCTGCGACTGCAATTCCGGCATTGAGGGCAGCGACCACGCCCGCGTTCTTCTGCGTTACTACCCGAAGTCGGCTGTCGGCCTGGAGTCGAGCGAGGACGAGTCCTGTCTGGTCCGTAGATCCATCGTCCACTACGATCAGCTCAATTTCGCGCAGGTCTTGATTGAGGATGGAGACAACGGCCTCCTCAATCGTTTCCTCTGCATTGTATGCAGGCATGACAACTGAAACTACTGGCTGCATGGTGCGTGGCTCCCCTGTTTCAACTCCCTATCATCCTGGTCAAGCATTTGCATTGAAAGCAGGAAGAATAGATAGAAGGAATATATGATTGTATTGTCAAAGTAGAATATAAGATTGCTATAAAGGAATAGCATCTTTGCTTCTAGTGTTTTTGCCCTGTATCCGAGCCAGATGAATGTAAGAAAGAATACTAGTCCGAGCTCATAGACCATCTTAAGGGCATCAGAGTGCATGTTTGCATCTCCTTGCCCGAACTTTCCGAGGAAGGTAGCGTAGGCTGTTCCAACGCCGTTTCCGTAGAAGACGTAGTGAAGGTTTCCAGCGATGCTGTGCGCCGCCTCTGACTGAAGAAGCTGCCTGCCTAGGCCGACTTCGTTAGCAGACTTTCCAGTTACTGCGGTGATTGCGGTATCTAGATCGCCGATGGCGTATTTTAATGCAAAGGCAACAGCTACAAGATTTACCAGCACCATGACTGGACTGGACAGCAACTGCTTCGCTCTCCGCTCTGGCAAAAAGGCGAAAGGAATGCACACCGCGATGCCAAGGAGAGCCGCACGTTTAAGGAGAAGGATCGATGCCACCGTTGCGAGGAAAAGCATTGCCCATCGAGATCGTGCCAGTGCTACGACGGCAAATAGTCCGCAAACAAACGAGCCAGTACTCTCGAGGGAGGAGGAAGAGTCGAGTAAATCGAATTCCAGGCCGTGCCACCCGCGTAGAGTGATAGCCCCAATTATGCTGGCAATGAATACAACCGGAAGGAGAAATTTGATCCAGCTGAATTCTATTGGATTTGAGAAGGCAAGTGTAATCGCGATGCCTGAGAATACAAAATAGAAGTCCTTGAAACCCAGCTCTCCGCCAAATGGTACAGTGAGGGCAGCAGCAGAAGCGTAGGCAAGAAATGGAAGTACAGGCGCGGGAATTCTGATTTTCTGGGTCGAAATGACTGCAACCAGAGCTGCGAACGGGATGAGGTACATCGCGTAACGCAGCTGATGGATGGACATGGAAATCAGTACTAGCACAAGACAGAAGGTCCATAGCAGCGATCTTCCGTCCACTCGTGAATTAGTCTTGGCCATGCTCTGTCTGCTCGACCAGGGTTACATGATCGCTCGTATGGGTCCAACAACGGATATATCCGCCATTCTTACCATATGAATTGTCGCTGACGACATTCTCTATCCCCAGTAATGAACTCAGGATATGCCCATGTAGTCTATCGGTCTCAACTTCCTTGTACTGACTGAAGTGAGACGCGGAGAGCGATTCTAGATGCTTGGCGTAATGGCACCAGATCTCGCTGTGTATATTTGCAGCGGATTTTGACTTGCGGAGAAATGGTAGTTTTCCAATCTTTGCATATATTCTGACAGCTGCACCGTGCCATCCAATGAGGGTGGGCCAGTCGATAGAGTGCCCCTCATCGGTCGCTGCGGAACCGCTACGCTCGTCGTCAGTTCGTTTAAAGGCAAGCTGATCGAACTTCGGACGCTGTGCGGTAGTCATTGGCCAAAGCTGATGCGCCATATCAGGTGAAAGATAGACATTGGGGGTCATCCTTTTCGCCAGAGCAGCAGATCTGGTGTCTCGCACGAATATGTGAAGATCAGGATGCTTGGAGAAAAGAGAGCAGCATGCCTCATAATTCTCGGGGCTCGAGAAGTGTATTGTCTGAGGAAGTATGACAATTCTGTTCGTGACGCATCGGGATATGACGCTCTCTCGTACCCCTTGGGGGCCATCGTAAAGGTCTCCAAGGTTGCCGCCTCCCTGAAGCACAATGGGTACGCCAGCCTCAGCCCAGTTCGGGTCGTAGTTGAAGTAAGCAGATGTCTGCAGTCGACGAATCTTGTAGTCGCTTAGGAACTTCAATGTCCCTGACATGATCAGGATGTCGCCGACATTGCCATGGACTGGAATGTCCACAAAGTGAATCGTGTCGCTGCTGATGACATCGGCGACTCTAGACAGGCTTTCCTTAAGTTCCGCCATCACCTGTGCATGCGGGATCGAGCCTTTGCTACGCTTCACTCGAAACTCCTTTTCCTGTCAAAAATGCTAAGTGCAAAATGTGCGTCACTGGCAGTCGGGATCAACTGGCGCAGTCGAATGTTCTCAATCTTAATCATAAATAGAATAGTTAAAAATAGCCTTATTGCGCCTGATATTGCCATTGCAACTGACAGCCAGATGATTAAGTTATGCTGCGGCAGGAGTGGTAGTGCCGCTAGCATAGGTACTACCGATGCAATCTGCCTTACAGCGACAAGCCCAGGCTTTCCGTCGATGTTGAATTTTTGGGCGAGCATCCAGCTTGATCCAGAGAGCGTCGCTTCAATCAACAGGATTGAAAAAGGCAGCGCCGCTCCGATGAAGCGTTGGCCGAAGATCAGTGGTATGAAAATGTGGCCTGCAAGTCCAGCTACGATGGCGGCGATCAACATCGGGGCGAATGTTATCCGGAATACCTGCAAGACCGCAGCCGTTGATCCAGGGTCGCGCTGTCCGCCATAACGGGAATATAGCGATGTCGCTATCGATTCATAGAGTGAGCTAAGTATTCGAGATGTGGAAAATGCGATTGAATAAATCCCGAGTTCTGCAGCGCTTGCCACTGCCATGAGATAGATTTTGTCAGCATTCGTCGCGATGATTCCAGTCATGGTCGTTGCGTGAAACTTCAATCCAAGCGCCATCAGCGATTGCTTGTGGACTTGACGCGGCTCCCCTGGTGGAGTCGCCATGGGCGAATCCCCGCGAAATTTCCTCCGAAGATACAGCCATGTTCCGCAAGCAATGACTAGTGTCGCAGCTGCTTGTATGTCGATTGCAACTCTTAAGCTAAGCGTTTCAGCCAGTGAGGCGGTGCCAAGACCCAAGAGGACCAAGATTGGCAGTCCGATTCTCGAAAAATTGTAGGCTTTAAGTGAACTATCTAGTTGAGCGCAGAAGCCGCAAAAGATAGTAATGGATACCGCCGCGGCATAGCAGAGTGCTGTCCATATGCTGATATCATCCTCTGAAAGGAAAATCTGAAATGTGGCGGCTGCCAGGCATACGGAAAGAATCGTAGTTAACGCGCTGGAGCGGTCATACGCACTACTGAATTGAATAATCTTCGCGCGTACTGCATAAACCATGGCCTGTCCCAGGCCCAACTGGGCGCATGATGCCACGAAAAGGGCGAAGACCTGCACTGAGTAGAATGCACCGCGACCCTCGGGGCCGAGGCTTCGAGCAGTGACGACGCTCACTAGAAAATTAACCGCCATCACTAGGATGGCGGTAATGGCGGAAATTAGCGATGCTCTAAACATCTTTCTGTCAGCTATCGCGGATGCCACATTCAATCAGATAGCGTTTCTCTTTGGCTTCCAGTAGATCCGACTGCACCATCTCCGAAACCATTTCTTGCAGGCTTGTAGTTGGCTTCCAACCCAGTTCGCGTTCCGCCTTGGCGTAGTCACCCAGCAGCGTTTCAACTTCTGCCGGGCGGTAGTATCGAGGATCAACGCAAACGATGGTGTCGCCAGGGCGCACGTGTGGCGCTTGGTCGCCATCCACCCGTACAACTACCGCTTTTTCCGAATCGCCCTCGCCTACAAACTGCAGCGTGATGCCCAGCTCGAAGGCCGCGAGTTCAATGAAGTGGCGGACGCTGTACTGAACACCTGTTGAAATCACATAGTCGACGGCCTTCTGCTGTTGAAGCATCAGCCACTGCATTTCAACGTAGTCTTTGGCATGGCCCCAGTCTCGTAGGGAGTCGAGGTTCCCCATATAAAGGCACTTCTCGAGGCCTTGGGCAATATTCGCCAGGCCGCGGGTAATCTTTCGTGTTACGAATGTCTCGCCGCGACGTGGGCTTTCATGATTGAACAGAATCCCATTGCACGCGTACATGCCGTAACTCTCACGGTAGTTAACCGTGATCCAGTAAGCGTAGAGTTTTGCCACGCCATAGGGGCTTCTGGGGTAGAAGGGGGTTGATTCCCGCTGGGGGGATTCTTGGACAAGTCCGAAAAGTTCAGAAGTCGAGGCCTGATAGAACCTGGTTTTCTCAGAAAGCTTCAGGAATCGAATGGCCTCCAAAAGCCTAAGGGTGCCGAGGGCGTCGACGTCTGCGGTATATTCCGGCGATTCAAAGCTCACCGCCACATGACTTTGAGCGCCCAAGTTGTAGACCTCGTCGGGCTGAACTTCCGCGATGATGCGGGTTAGGTTGCTGGAGTCAGTGAGGTCGCCGTAGTGCAGGTGCAACTTGCTTGTTGCATCGTGGGGGTCGCGATAAATGTGGTCAACGCGCTGAGTATTGAAAGACGAGGATCGACGTTTGATTCCGTGAACTTCATAGCCTTTCTGTAGCAATAGTTCCGCGAGGTAAGATCCATCTTGACCGGTGATTCCTGTAATTAGCGCGCGCTTGCTCATTGAAATTCCATTTGATGACGTTAACTTGTATCGTCGGCTGCTTGATTTTCGCCTTCAGGCTGGCAGTCGACGCTTAGGTGCTGTCCGTGAGGATGCCCGTGTGTTCTTCGGCGGCTTGCCCGATTCCAAACTCCATTTCCATTGGTCCTTGAGTGCTCAAGACGGCTCTGACTTGCTGTCGCCTAGTGACTGGCGGCACCGCGAGTGAGGTGTCTCCCGTGGGGCGTCCGGTCAAGTAGCTTGTTTGCGTATCAGTGGCTCCCCAAGCTGCTTTCGGGTGTCGCGCGCTCTGCAGCTGACTAGAGCCCATAGCCTGCCTTCGACGACCCCCAAGCATAGCAGTCCTTGTTCGCGATGCAACGCGCGCGCGTTCGAGGTAGTTGATATCGATTGCGTTGAACTTCATCTCTGAGCCGGATTCGAGGTATGCTGTGTGGCCCGACGGCCGAACTCCTCCTTCCTGCCTGCTGAGAAGTATCTAGGATCCTCGGTCCTTTGATGGTGCCAACAAGTGCGGCCTTGTCGGGATCGCCCCTGGGTCGCTGCGCGAGATTTTTCGATGATGAAGTGGAATCAATGACCAAACAAATGGAAGACCGGGCTGCAAAGAACGACGAGATCGATCTGCGCGAAGTACTCGGCGTATTGTTGGATCGCCGGTGGTTGATAATCTCGGTCGCGGTGGTCTTCTTCGCGGTTGGCTGTGCCTATGCATTGCTTTCGAAGCCTGTTTATCAGGCGGAAGCTATGATTCAGGTGGAGTCTAAGGTTCCCTCCATCCCGGGTCTGGCCGATCTTGCTTCGTTGGGAGGTGGAGGTAGCACCGCCGCAACTACAGAGGTCGCGCTCCTGACCTCTCGCACGGTGGTAGGGGCCGCTGTTGATGCCCTTCAGCTCGACACACAGGTTGAGCCATACCAGTTTCCATTGATCGGCGGGTTCATTTCACGTCGTTTCAAGCCAACTGAGGAGGCCCCTGTAGCCGATCCTTGGTTTGGACTTACTAGTTATGCCTGGGGTGGTGAAGCGCTCGACGTCCATCGATTCGACGTTCCCGGATCTCAGATCGACCAAAAGTATATTCTTCAGGTCGAAAATGGAGCTGGTGAGTTTTCCCTTTACGGGCCTGAAGGTGAAAGGCTGCTGCGCGGCAAGGTGGGTGTGCCAGTTAGTCGCGGTGGGATAGTCCTTGAAGTTTCAGGTCTCCAAGGCAATCCCGGTGTCCGATTCGAGCTGGTGAAGACGCGGCGTCTTGATGTCGTAGCAAGCATTCAGGATGAGTTGCAGGCGGTCGAACAAGGTAAAGATTCAGGGATCCTGGCAATTCGATATCAGGACTCTGACGCCGCTCGTGCCGAAGCCCTGGTGCAAAGAGTCGCCGATGCCTATGTTCGCCAGAACGTGGATCGGAGCTCGGCGGAGGCAGCGTCTCAGCTCCAGTTCGTAAAGGATCAGCTGCCAACTATTCGCCGTCAGGTCGAGCAGGCCCAGGCCGCCATGAGCGCGTACCAGTCGCAGTCTCGCTCGGTGGATATCACCATGCAGACGAAAGGGCTGCTGGAGCAGGAAGTCGCTGTGGAGGCGAGCATCCAGCAGTTGCGTTTGAAGCAGGCTGAGATGGATCGGAGCTTTACTCGCGAGCATCCAGCCTATCGCGCATTGCTCCGGCAGATCGGTGATCTGGAGGGCCGCAAGGGTGGATTCCAGAAGCAGGTGGGTGATCTGCCGGAAACCCAGCAGGAGTTGCTGCGCCTGACACGTGATCTGCAAGTAAGTAACGAGCTGTATACGGCGTTGTTGAATCAAGCTCAGCAGCTGGATGTAGCCCGCGCAGGTGCGGTTGGCAACGTACGTATTGTCGACTCCGCAGTAGTTGATCTGGCAAATCCAGTTAAGCCGCGTAAGGCTTTGATTGTTATCGTCAGCACCCTACTCGGGGCATTGCTCGCCGTCGCGTTTGTTTTCCTCCAGCGAATGCTCAACCCAGGCATCGAAGACCCGGCAGACATTGAAGCCTTGGGCTTGCCCGTGTACGCAGCCATCCCGCTCAGTGTGTCCAATACGCTGCCCAAGCTGCGCAAGGGCAAGCACGGTACGCGCGTCGTGGCCGACGGTCGCCAGCACCTGCTGGCGGTAACCGCCCCGGCTGATCCGACCGTGGAAGCGCTGCGCAGTCTGCGTACGAGCCTGCACTTCGCCATGCTGGAAGCGAAGAACAACATCCTGACCATCTCGGGCCCGCGCCCGGGCGTGGGCAAGACCTTCGTCTCCACCAACCTGGCCGCGGTTATTGCGCAGGCTGGCCAGCGCGTGCTGGTCATCGACGCCGACATGCGCAAGGGCACGCTGCACAAGATCCTGGGTGTGTCGCACCAGAAGGGCCTGTCGGACGTGCTGGGCGGCAAGCTGAGCACCGACGAAGTGATCCATCCGGTGTCCGGTCTGGAAAACATGCATTACATGGTGCGTGGTGATATTCCGCCGAACCCGGCCGAGCTGCTGATGCACCCGCGCTTCGCGCAGCTGCTGCAGGACATGTCCGGCAAGTACGACCTGGTGATCGTCGATACGCCGCCGATCCTGGCCGTGACCGATCCGGCGCTGGTCGCCACCCACGCGGGTTCGAGTCTGCTGGTCACGCGTTTCGGCGTGAACCAGGCCAAGGAAATCGAGCTGACGCTGCAGCGCTTTGAGCAGAACGGCGTGCAGATCAAGGGTGCGATCTTCAACGCGGTCGAGAAGCGTGCCACGGGCTATTACAGCTACGGCTATTACGAGTACAAGTCTGACGGCAAGGAATGACCTCCTGCCGTTGACCGCGTAAAGAGGGCCGCCATGAAGGTGTCGGCCCTCCGTCCAATTCAGGGGTAGGATGCTCCAGGCATTGTTCCTACTAGGTCAGGGAAGATCTTCATGCGTGACGTTCTCATATGCGGCGGTGCGGGCTACATCGGCAGCCACATGGCCCAGTACTTGTCCGAGCAGGGGCATCGGGTAACCGTATTCGACAATCTGTCCACTGGGCACCGTGGCGCCGTGGCGTGGGGAGAGCTGGTAGAGGGCGACTTGCTGGACGCGGCAGCCCTTCAACGGCTGTTTGCTGGTCGGCACTTCGATGCGGTCATGCACTTCGCTGCCCGGTCGCTGGTGGGTGAGTCGGTACGTGATCCGTACGCGTACTACGCCAACAATGTCACCGGCACGATGAATCTGCTGCAGGCAATGCGAAGTCATGAGGTGGAGCGCATTGTGTTTTCCTCTACGGCGGCGATCTTTGGCGAGCCGTGCTCTGCGCTGATTGACGAAGACCATCCGAAGCAGCCCATCAACCCCTACGGGTCGAGCAAGCTGATGGCCGAGCGCATCTTGGCAGACGCTGCTGCAGCTTACGGTCTGCGCTCGGTATGCCTGCGCTACTTCAATGCCGCCGGGGCGCTGCCTCAGCACGGCATCGGAGAGGCGCATGCCTGCGAGACTCATCTGATTCCCAATGTATTGCGCTCGGCGCTGGGGCAGGGCGGGCGGCTCAAGGTGTTTGGCAGCGACTACGAAACACCCGATGGAACCTGTGTGCGGGACTACGTGCACGTCCAAGACCTGGCCCAAGCCCATGCGCTGGCGATGGATTACATGGATGCACAACCAGGTGCCCATGCGTTCAATCTTGGCAACGGACAAGGCTTTTCCGTACTGGACGTGATCCAGACGGCTGAGGCTGTGTCTGGCTTGCGCGTACCCTACGACGCTGCTGAGCGACGGGCCGGTGATCCCGCTCGGCTGGTGGCTTCGAGTGAGCGCGCGCGCAGGGTGCTGGGGTGGCAGCCCGTATGGACAGAATTGGCTCCGATCATTGAGAGCGCTTGGCGCTGGCACAACGCGCCAGCAGCGTGGGGCAAGGTCTGAGTCCACCGTCACGCTGGGGCAGGACACCGGGGCCCGGTGCGCGCAGGCGCATTGGGCCCTGTATTTTCCAGGCCCGCGCCGCAGTCCTTCCAGCGCAGGAGTATCCTATCGCCATGGCTGATACCCCCCTCACTTCGCCGCAGTCGCCGGCGACGCCGCGTTGGCGGCATTACTGGAGTCTGATGCGCGCCGATCGCCCGATCGGCACGCTGCTGCTGCTGTGGCCCACGTGGTGGGCGTTGTGGCTGGCCGCAGGTGGTCTGCCGCCGCTGTGGACGCTGTTCGTGTTCACCGCCGGCGTGTGGCTGACCCGCTCGGCCGGTTGCGTCATCAACGACTACGCCGACCGCTGGCTCGACCCGCACGTGGAGCGCACCAAGGCGCGCCCACTGGCCACCGGTGCGATCAGTGGCCGCGCCGCGCTGGCGTTGTTCGCGGTGCTGATGCTGGTGGCGTTCGGCCTGGTACTGACCCTGAACGGGCTGACCATCGGCCTGAGCTTCATCGGCGTGTTCCTGGCTGCCAGCTACCCGTACCTGAAGCGCTACACCCACCTGCCGCAGGTCTACCTGGGCATGTCGTTCGGCTGGGGCATCCCGATGGCGTTCGCTGCCGTGCAGGGCGAGGTGCCGATGCTGGGCTGGCTGCTGTATGCCGGCAACATCCTGTGGTCCACCGCCTACGACACCTGGTACGCCATGGTCGACCGCGAGGACGACCTGAAGATGGGCTCGCACTCCACCGCGATCCTGTTCGGCGACCTGGACCTGGTCATCCAGGGCGTGCTGTACGCGCTGTTCCTGGCCACCATGGCGCTGGTTGGCGTGCGCGGCGGGCTGGGCGGCTACTACCTGGCCGGCGTGGCGGTGGCCACGGTGCTGGTGGTCTACGAGTTCTGGATCTGCCGCAACCGCGAGCGCGGCCCGTGCTTCAAGGCGTTCCTGCACAACAACTGGGTGGGTGCCGCGCTGTTTGCCGGCATCGCCGTGGACCTGGCGCTGCGTTGAGACGCGCAGCCGAGCGTGGGCTCGGCTCTACAGGTGGCCCCCCCGAACCCGGATATCCGTAGCGCCCGAGCCCATGCTCGGGCGGCGGCGCACAGCGCCGGGCCTTCCGCCACTACGACCAATAGGTGGCTGACAGCCTGCACCCCACCGCCCAGAATCGATCCATCGAACCTGGGAGGGTAGGCGATGGCCTCGAAGGCAGCAGTACAGGATGGCTGGATGGCGCGCGCAGCGCTGCGCTCGGCCGCCTGGGCGGAAAAGTGGTTCCCCGACGCGTACGTGTTCGCGGTGCTGGGCGTGGTCATCGTCGCGCTGGCCGCGATGGGCTTCGGCTCGACCCCGCAGGCCACCGCCGGCGCCTTCGGTGACGGCTTCTGGAGCCTGATTCCCTTCACCATGCAGATGGCCTTCGTGGTCATCGGCGGCTACGCCGTGGCCACCGCGCCGGTGGTCGCTCGCTTCATCGATTTCCTCGCCCGCGTGCCGCGCACCGGCCGCAGTGCAGTGGTGTACGTGGGCCTGGTCAGCATGCTGGCCTCGCTGCTCAGCTGGGGGTTCTCGCTGGTGTTCGGCGGCCTGCTGGTGCGTGCGCTGGCACGCCGCACCGAGCTGCGCATGGACTACCGCGCGGCCGGTGCGTCGGCCTATCTCGGCCTGGGCGCGGTGTGGGCGATGGGGTTGAGTTCCTCGGCCGCACAGCTGCAGGCCAATCCGGCCAGCATGCCGCCGGGCCTGGTGGAGATCACCGGCGTCCTGCCGTTCACCGAAACCATCTTCCTGTGGCAGTCGATCGCGCTGACCGCAGTGCTGATCCTGGTCTCGCTGCTGATCGCTTGGCTGACCGCGCCTGCGGCCGGCAGTGCGCGTACCGCCGAGGATTTCCCGGGCGCCGCGCAGGCCGAGCCGGAGCCGCTGCAGCGGCGCACGCGCCCGGGCGAGTGGCTGGAATACAGCCCGCTGCTGACCGTGCTGCTCTCGTTGCTGGCGTTCGGTTGGCTGTTCAACGAGTTCGCCAACAAACCGGTGGTCACCGCCATCGCCAACCTCAACACCTACAACTTCCTGTTCATTTCGCTGGGCCTGCTGCTGCACTGGCGCCCGCGCAGCTTCCTCAACGCGGTGGCCAAGGCGGTGCCGAGCACCACCGGCGTACTGATCCAGTTCCCGCTGTACGGCGGTATCGCGATGATCCTCACCCACGCCGCCGGCGGTGACGGGCAGACCTTGGCGCACCGGCTGTCGAGCCTGTTCGTGCACGTGGCCAGCACCGATTCGTTCGCGCTGGTGATGGGCGTCTATTCGGCGGTGCTGGGCTTCTTCGTGCCGTCTGGTGGCGGCAAGTGGATCATCGAGGCGCCCTACGTGATGCAGGCCGCCAACGAACTGAAGGCGCACCTGGGCTGGGCCGTGCAGGTCTACAACGCGGCCGAAGCGCTGCCGAACCTGATCAACCCGTTCTGGATGCTGCCGCTGCTGGGCGTGCTGGGCCTGAAGGCACGCGACATCGTGGGCTTCACCTTCATCCAGCTGCTGGTGCATATCCCGCTGGTGCTGGGCCTGCTGTGGCTGCTGGGGATGACGCTGGCGTACGTGCCGCCGGTGATGCCATGAATGCAGCGTTGGCTTCCCTGTGTGAGCCGGGAAAGCCAGCCTCGTTCAGCGCGTGTCTCCGGCTGCGAGCGCCATGAATGCGTGCAACGCTGAGGATGGCATGAGCACATGCCGAACCCGCATGAATCCTTCAGGCGCTTGTGCCGCAAGAGGTTCCGCGCGTTCATTCACAGGCGTACACACGAATGTAGCCGGCCACCCACGTGTGATTAACCAATCGCTGCAGACGATGGTCCCGTCCACCGCATTCCGCGCGTGGCTTTGGAGATCGGACATGGCACAGCAGAACCAGAACCCGAACCAGAAGCAGCAGGGCCAGCAGAACCAGCAGGATCAGCAGCAGGGGCGCGGCCGCGACCAGCAGCAGCAACAGCAGCAGGAACAGCAGCAGCGCAACCAGCGCAACCAGCAGCAGGGTGGGCAGGACGAGGAAGAGTGACTTCGATGCCCCAGCCTGGGCAACCCGCGAAGCCCCGCCCTGTGCGGGGCTTCGCTTATTCCAGCACGCCGATACGCTGCAGCACCGGCGCCGCCGACATGTCATTGGGATTGGTGCCGGGCTGGTCCTGCGGCACGTCCATGCCCATGCCGCGGTACAGATCCACCCAGTGCCGGGCGATCTGCCCGGTCTGCGGGTTGCGGAAGTTCATCGGCTGCAACGCGAACACATGGTGCGCACGGAATGCGCGCTCGATGAAGTCCGAGCAGTAGTAGCTGTCCTCGTTCAACACGTATGACGTGTTGTACGGTTTGCCCAGCATCGTGCGTGCGGTCGCGATCGCATCCTTGATGGCGGCCTGCTGCGGTGCCTGCAGGCGATAGACCACGATCTGCCGCTGCCTGGCGCAGGCGTCCTGGCGGAACTCGACCAGGGATTGCCGGCGCGATCCCTTCTCGTCGGCGTGCAGTACCTCCCACCCCTGCGACGCCAAGGCGACAAGGGCCACGTGGTCGAAGCTGGGGCCGTGCTGCTTGCCGGTGGCATCGTCGATGGCCGCGCTGAGGCCGCTGCGGCCGGCGGTGACGAACAGCAGGTCGCCTTCCCGGACCTCCAGTGCGGCCACAACACCAGGCCACAGCGTTGGCGCCAGCAGGGAGAGGGCAAGCAGGAATGCGCGCATGGGGGCCAGGGTCGAAGCGTGTGCGGCGTAGTCTAACGGCTGCTGCGATGACGTTGATTTCAGCCCAAGTGTGATATGAGTCTCAATTCAGCATGTCGGGATATTCCTGACAGCGGATGTTGAAACTGAATCGACAGAGGCATGGCTATCCTTGCCACCCTACCGCGCCGGAACCGCGCGCGACCGTCCGGAATCAGGAGGATCCCTTGAACCAGCTCCGCCCCGTTGCCCTGCTTGCGCTTGCCCTGGGGCTTGCGCTGTCGGGCTGCAAGCCTGCGCCCCAGGCTGCCATCACTGACGCCGCCGCACCGGCTCCGAGCAGCACGGCCGCCGCCACGACGCCGGCCACGCCGGTTGCTGCGGCCCCGGCAGACGCGTCTGCCAGCTGCCCCCATCCGGTCTTCGACGACTTCCTCAAGCATTTCGGCAACGAGATCGCGCTGCAGGAAACGTCCACTGCCGATCCGCTGCTGGACAGCCACATCGATGGCGACGCCGAGCCGGAGCCACGCAAGGTGGAGGAGAAGGTGCCGCTTGCCAAGGTCGAATGGCCGGTGATGCCGGACCCGGCCACGCTGCAACGCCAGGGCCGCGAGATGCAGGTCACCCGCCTGCCCGACGGCCAGGTACAGGTGCAGATGCGCACCCCCGATACCAGCGACCAGCAGATCTACACCTTTGCCCAGAAGCCGTGCTGGCAACTGGTCAAGCGTGAGGACGAATCGATCTGACCCCTGAGCGACCGCCTGCGGGCGGTCGTGTGATTCACCCAAGGAGCACCGCATGCGTCTGTCTCCCGTTGCCCCCGTGCTGGCCCTGATGCTTGCTGCCTGCAGCGGCCCTGAGGCGGCTGCACCGGCGGCGGCCCCCGCTTCTACTGACCCGGCAGCGTCGCCGGCCGCACCAGCGGCTGCCGTTGCGGACCTTCCCACCTCTCTTACGCGCGACGAGACCGGCATGCATATCGATTGCCAAGGCACCCGCCTGCACCTGGCGGCCCAGCCCACCCAAGACACGGACGCTTCCCGGCTGACCACGCTGGAAATCGAAAAGGACGGCGCACGCCAGGCCATTGCTGCGCCCAAGGAGATGGACGGCTATACCGCCGTTGGCCTGGCCTGCGTGCAGGACCGCAGCGGTACGCCGTACTTCGTCGTGCAGTACGGTGAACTGCCGTTCGGCTGCAGCTTCTGCGAGTGGTACTACCTGTACGACGCCAGTGGCCGCCAGTTGACCCACAGCACCCCCCCGCTGCGCGGCGCGGAAGGCGAGGAGCAGGAGCCCAACAACGACGAGTACGAGACGTTGATCGACTCGCTCGGCATCAAGCACCCGGAGGTGAACTACATCGAAGACTGAGCGCAGCGGCAGGACGTCGCACGCGCGCTGTGAACGCAGCACCGCAGTACCGCAGTACCGCAGTACCAGAAGTACCAGGAGCAGTACCCCTTAAGGAAATCCCCTTTTTCATAGAATGGATAGCACAGACATGGCAGACATCTACCAGGACATGGTCCAGCCCCGCGGGGCGGCCTACAGCAGTGACCGCATCAAACCGTGGAGCCACTACCGGGAGCCGATCGACCAGAGCGACGGCCGCCTGCATGGCAATTCCCGCCGGTGGGGCGATGCGACCCCGGAAGTACAGTCACGGGTGATCGACACGATCATCGAGTCGGCGCGCGAGAAGGGCCTGACCCCGCGCGAAACCGCGCACGTGCTGGCCATCGCCCGCGTTGAATCGGGCTTCAACCCCGATGCCGCCGCGGGCACCACCTCGGCCTCGGGCCTGGGCCAGTTCATCGACAAGACCGGCAACCACTACCACCTCAACAGCCGCAACCGCTTCGACGTCGGCGCACAGTCCGACGCACTGGTTGACCATTACATCGATAACCGCACGCTGGCGCACAAGCGCGGCCAGGGTGAGGAGTACATCTACAAGTACCACCACGACGGCCCGACCCGCGATTACGGCGGCCTCACCCTGTCTGAAAAGAAGGTGATGCCGTACGTGGACAAGTACGAGCGGTTCGTGGAGCAGCGCCTGGGCCTGACCCACGGCCAGTCCCATGGCAGCCACGCGGCCCCCGCCGCAGCTGCGGCCACCCACGCGCAGGCCAAGCCGGCAGCGGCGCATGCCGAAGGCCAGACCCGCACCTTCGAGCAGACGATGCAGGTGATGCTGCCCCCGCAGAACGGGGTCAAGCCGCACATTACCGGTGAGTTCGGCGAACACCGCGCGCACAAGCCGCACGGTGGCACCGACTTCAACTATGTCGGCGGCCAGCACGGCCGTAATCTGCAGCACCCGACCGTCAACGCGCCGATCTCCGGAACGGTGACGTTCGTCGGTGGCGACTACGGTACGGTGAAGATCAGGGATGCACAGGGCAACTCGCACGAGATCCTGCACCTGCAGTCGACCCAGGTGAAGGAAGGCCAGCCGATCAAGGCGGGCGAGCCGATCGGCACCATGGGCGGGCGTGGCCCGGGCGGTGCGGGTCAGTATGCCCAGCACGTGCATTACCAGTTGAAGGATCCGCACGGCAAGCTGCTCAGCCCGCAGGACTTCTGGGACCACGGCAAGTTGAAGGAAACCGGCAAGGGTGGCCATTCGCATGATGCCGACCACAACGGTGTGCTGCGCCAGGGGGCCAAGGGCGAGGAAGTGACTGCGCTGCAGAAGGAACTCAACCGCCTGGGCGTGCGCGACGGCCAAGGCAACCCGCTGAGCGAGGACGGCAAGTTCGGTGCCAATACCAGGGACGCACTGATCGCCTACCAGAAGCAGCACGGGCTCTCCGCCGATGGCGTGGCGGGTCCGGCGACGCTGGGCAAGCTGGCCGAAGGCCGCAGCCATGCCGAGGCGGCGCCGAAGGGGCCGCAACTGGGCGACAAGGCGCATCCGGATACGCCGCTGCACAATGCGATCCGCGGCCACATGCCGGGCATGATCTGCAACGAGATGAGCGCGCATGTGACCGCCCAGGCCAAGGCCGCCGGCATCGATTCACCGGAGAAGCTGCAGGGCGTCACCGTGCAGGATGGCAAGGCCTTCGTCATCGGCACCGTTCCCGGCTTCCGTACTGCGGTGGACATGACCCAGACGGCACCGAGCCTGCAGGAGACCAGCGCTGCAATGCTGGCCAAGCATGAGCCTTCGCAGCAACACGTGCAGGACGAGCAGCAGCGCGTGGCCATGGGCCGTTGACCGCTGCGTGTGAAGAGGTGTGTGGTAAAGGAGGCCGGCCGGGGTAATCCGGCCGGCTTTTCCGTTCATGGGGCAAGGACATACACGGATGCCGTTTCGCATGATGCACAGCACGCCGCCATTGCAAAGCATGGCGTCCACATGAGCCGGGTGCTGCGGTGGCGCAACGCATGGCAGCGGGTAGGGCTGGCACTGCTGCTCTGCCTGTTGCCGCTGCCAGTGCTGGCGGCGGCCGCGATCCCGGCACTGGATGACCCGGTGGTGGACACCGCCAACGCGCTGTCCGCCAGCACCCGCGCCACGCTGCGCGAGCAGGCATTGCAGCTGCAGGCACGCAAAGGCGCGCAACTGCAGGTGCTGGTGGTGCCCAGTGTTGGCGATGACGGCATTGAAGCCTATGCACAGCGCGTCTTCGAACAGTGGCAGCTGGGCCGCGCCGGTGTCGATGACGGGGTGTTGCTGCTGGTGGCAGTGCAGGACAGGCGCGTACGCATCCAGACCGGCTATGGCCTGGAAGGCACCATTCCCGATGCCTATGCCGCGCGCATCATCGACAAGGCGATCGTGCCGCGCCTGCGTGAGGGAGACCTGGACCAGGGTCTGCTGGACGGCAGCAAGGTGCTGGTGGCGTTGATCGATGGCGAGCCGCTGCCGCCCCAGGAAGATTCATCCGCACGCAACCTGTTGCCAGCGGATTGGCGCACAGGGGATTCGGTCGTTGCCCTGACGTTGCTGGTGGGGTTCCTGGCCGGTCTGTGGCGATCACCGCCGCGCCTGCTGGCCACCAGGACCGAGGCCGAGTTCAGCTTTAAACGCCGTGAGCGGCGGCGCAAGGCATTGGCAGCCAATGCGGCAATGCCCAGGCCGAATTGGCCGACATTGCCTGCCTGGGGTAGACCGCTGCTGGTAACGGCAGTGATGGCCGCTGGGTTGGTTTCGGCGACGCTGCTGCTGCCGCGGCATGTGCTGCCTGCGCTGTTCTTCGTGCTGTTACCTGCTGTACCGGTGGCGGCGCTGCTGGGATGGTGCTGGCGTCGCAGCCGTGGTGTGCGCATCGTGCTGTGCGGCATGTTGGCCGTCAGTATCGGTTTCTTCGCGGTGATGCTGGTCCGTGGCCAGTTGCCGCCCAGCCTTGCCCTGCACACGTTGCTGAACCTGGCGGTCGCCCTTGCCGCCATGCTGGTGTTCTTCCTGGTGCAGGCCGGCCGCGCGCGCTGGCGCAGGAACCGCAACAGCTTCGCCGTGCGGCTGGTGGTACTGGTGCTGTTGACCGGCGCCTATGCGCTGGGCGCGCTGCTGGCCATCGACCGGGCCAGCGACGAGAACGCACGCGTGTTGGCGATGATCGTGTCCAGCGTAGGCACGCTGTTCCTGTACTTCATCTGGCTGTTCACCCTGCTGCCCGGCGAAAAAGCACGCAGCGGACGAAGGTCGTCCCAAGGTTACCGTTCCTCGTCCAGCACCTCGTCGTCGAGTTCGTCCTCGAGCAGTTCCGGCGGCTGGTCCGGTGGTGGTGGTCGCAGCGGCGGCGGCGGCGCTTCGGGCAGCTGGTAGCTCAGGCCGCCCACACCCGCCAGCCCAGCGCGGCATCGCGCAGTTCGCCGCTACCGTTCACATCACCCACCTGCAGCTGCACGCCCTGGGCACCGGGCAGGTCTTTCTGCTCGGGGAACCAGCGCCGGTCCGCAGCAACCACGATCAGCAGGCCTTCGTCGTCGCCCATCGGCGCGAACTGCGGCGACGGCGGGCTGATCGGCTGCAGGCCGAAGCGCTGGTTGGACTGTTCGCGCACCGCATCGACATCGTGGCTGGGTAGGCCAACCTCGCTCAGGCAGGTCAGCTCACTGCCATGGAAGGCGCCTGCGCGCGTGCTGACTGGCAGACGGCGCCGGCCGATCAACTCGAGGATCAGGCCATCAGGACCGGTGAAGTACACCGACTGCGACTGCCAGCTGCTCTCCAGCGCAAAGTAATCCAGGCCCTCAGGATTACGTTGCAGCGGGGCCCGTTCGCGCAACCAGGCCATCGCCTCGCCGAAGCGGTTGTCCGGTACGTTGAAGGCCAGGTGCACGCCACCGACGGGGTAATCACCCGCCGGCTGCAGTTCGATGGTGCTCCAGCCGATGTGCACATGGTTGCCGACCACGCGCTGCTGCAGCACATCATGGAAATACGCGGCCACGGAAGCGACGTCGGATACCGGCAGGGTGAGGTGCAGCAGGCGCATGATCGATTCTCCGTGGACGCGCCCACTGTAGCGCCGGGCCACGCCCGGCGGCCACTAGCGCAGTGAATGGTCGAAGAACCGCACTGCTGCGTCCACTGTCTGCGCGTGGGTCTTTGCCTTTGGCACTGACGTGCTGCAGAGGTCCTGCAGCCGCTGCTGCCCGGTCGGGGTGCATGCGGCGAGGAAATCGTAATGGCCGACACCTGGCAGCAGCTGCAGTGCAGCGCCCGCAATCACTGCACGCGCGGCCGCGCCATTGGTCTGTGGCGGCGCAACCGTGTCAGCCTCGCCAAGCACAATCGACACGGGCAGCCGCAACGAGGACAGCTGCTCGGGCGCGAAGGCCTGGATGATCGCCGGTGCCATCAGGAACACCGCGCGCACGCCGGGAATGGCGCGTGCGTCGTTGGCGTGGGACATCCACGGCGACAGCTCGGCCGACGCCGCAGCGGCAACACGCGCCTCCATCGTGTGCGTTGCCGCTTCCTGTTGAGGCCGGCAGACGCCGTCATCCGGATGCGCCGTGCAGAACGCCAGCAGTCGCTGCAGGTCCGGTTGCGCCCCAGCCGCCAACAGCGCGGTGTAGCCACCGGCCGAGAAACCGGCAACACCCAGGCGTTCAGGATCGACGTGCGGGCCCAGCACTGGATCGGCCTGCACGGCCGCCAGTGCCGCGCGCAGATCATCCGCGCGCAGCCAGGTCAACATGCTGCCATGGAGGGTCATCTGGTCGGCACCATTGTTGCCGGGATGATCGACTGCGATCACCAGATAACCTTTCCGTGCCAGCGCGGTGCCCAGCCAGCCCATCATGCGCGCGCTGCCGCCGTTGCCATGCGACAGCAGCAGTGTCGGCAGGCGAGCGCCTGCGGGTGGCGCATCCATCGCCGAGCGACCAACATCGAACAGGGGCGTGCCAGGCGGCCCGATGGTCACCTCGACTTCGCTGCTATCGGCCGGTGCCGGATACCACACCGTGTAGCGCAGGGTGTTGCGGTGCTGCGCATCGCGCACGGCGGCACTGGCCACCGTCGTGGTGCCATGGCGCTCGCCGGCTTTCCAGGTGTCGCCTGCGTGGGCGGAGAGCGCCGCTGCCATCAGCAGCAGCCCGACAATTGTGATGTTCACGCGCATCTTCAGCTCCATGTCAGCAGGGGCCTTCGTCTACCGGCAGCCAGATCTCCACGCCGCCGTTGCCAGTGTGCTCGTTGAACCGGGCGTCGTAGCGCTCCAGGTCCGGGGCGTCGGCCAGGCTGAGGCCGGCGCTGGGCAGGTAGTGATCCAGCAACCAGAACCAGGTCGAGCGGATGGCCGAGATGTGCCCGCCGTGCCAGGCCACCAAGTAGCGTCGTGCGGGCACATCCACGCGCTGCCAGTGCGCGGGTACAGGGCCAAGTGAACCAATCGGCAGCGCGGCGATATAGTCGAAGCCGCCGTCGTCGTCGTTGTTGCAGCACACCCCAAAACTGACCGGGGCCGGCGCCGGCCATTCCCGGTTGAGCTGGGCCCACTGCCCGGGAATGGCACCGCCGCTGTTGCGGGTATGGCGCATGCCGATGCCGGCCAGCTGGAAGGCCGGGGTGTCGAGCAGCTGTGGCGCCTCAGCGCAGGCAGCCGGCGCCTCGTCCACGCGGATCGCCTGCACCAGCGCCAGCCCATCGGTGCCCTGTTCGCGTACCCGTTCCGGTGTCTGCCCGAACTGTTCGCTGAAGGCACGGGTAAACGCGGCATGAGTGGTGTAGCCCGCGCCAATCGCCACCTGCAGGATGTCGCATGCGCCGTTGGCCAGCCGCTGCGCGGCTGTTGTCAAGCGGCGCCCACGCAGGTAACGGACCACCGACGTGCCGGTGCGGGCCTGGAACAGGCGCGACAGATGGAATGGCGACAGTCCCACCGCAGCGGCGATATCGGCCAAGGCCAGCGGCTGCTCCGCATGGGTTTCGATGTACCACACCGCCTTGCCTGCCGCACTCATCCTGTCGTTCCATGAATCCGATGCTGGACACAGTAGCGGATCGGCAGGCGCGGCGTTTAGCAGTTCTTGCGCCTGCGCGGACTCAAGCTGTCGCACTGACGTCATGCCTCCTTCACAGATCGCGCTGAGACTGCGCGCCTTGTCCAGGCCTGGGATATCCCCGCAGGTGCTGGCCCTGTCGCGTCCTCCCGGAGTCCTGCCGTGCATCGTTCGAAGCTTTCGCGTTCCATCCTCCTCGCCCTTTCCATGGCCAGCGCAGGAGGCGCGATCGCAGCGGAGGCCGATGCGGTCGATGCCGCAGGCGGCAGCCGCGCCGCGCCCACCCAGCTTGATGCAATGCTGGTCACCGGTACCCGTGCCTCCAACCGCACCCAGTTCGAAACACTGGCGCCGGTGGACGTGTTCAGCAAGGAAGACATCAGCTCCGTTGAATCCACCGATCTGAAGGACGTGCTTGCCCAGCTGGTGCCATCATTCGTGGTGCAGCGCCTGCCGATGGCGGACGGCCAGGTGTTCGTGCGTCCGGCTACGCTGCGTGGCCTGTCGCCGGACCAGACCCTGGTGCTGGTCAACGGGCGTCGCTTCCACCGCAGCGCGCTGCTCGGCAACCGTGGTGCACAGGCGGCCGACCTTGCACAGATTCCGACCAGCGCGATCAAGCGCATCGAAGTGCTGCGCGACGGCGCATCGGCGCAGTACGGCTCGGACGCCATCGCCGGTGTCATCAACATCATCCTCGAGGATGGCCCGGGCACCGGGATCACCGCCGGCTGTTCGCAGTACGCGCAGGGCGACGGTGCCTCGCGCGATTTCAGTGCGCGCACCGGCTGGTCGCTGGGCGACTATGGCAGCCTGGTGCTGTTCGCCGAATCGTCCAACTCCGACGCCACCTCGCGCACCCGCCAGCGCCCCGATGCGATCGCCTTCCAGGCTGCACATCCAGAGCTGGACGTGCCCAACCCGGTGCAGCGCTGGGGCCAGCCGGAACTGGAAAGCCGCCGCGTCGGCTTCAACGTGAAGGCCAATGCCAGCGAGACGCTGGAGCTCTATGCCTTCGGCCTGTACAGCCACAGCGACGGTGTCAGCGATTTCAATTGGCGCAACCCGGATACCACCACTGGCGCGTATCGCACCACCGCCATCTTCCCGGGCTGGAACCTGCGCTCGCTGTATCCGGTCGGCTTCAGCCCGCAGTACGGCAACGTCCAGAATGACCTGCAGCTGGTCGGCGGCCTGCGCGGCGAGATCACGCCCAAGCTGCGCTGGGATGTCAGCGCCTCGTATGGCCGCAACGCCATCGACTACAGCCTGAAGAATTCGATCAATGCCTCGCTGGGTCCCGCCAGCCCGACCGCGTTCGATCTCGGCCGCCTGACCCAGACCGAGAAGAACGCCAACGCCGACTTCAACTACGAGTGGGACGTGGCCGCGCTGCCCAAGCCGATCAACGTCGCCTTCGGTGGCGAGTTCCGCCAGGAAAACTACCAGGTGCGCGCCGGTGATCCGGCCTCGTACGCGGTGGGCCCGGGCGCGGCCGCGGGCCTGGAGGCCAATTCCAATGGCGCGCCGGGCTTCTCGGCCAGCCAGGCCGGGCAGTGGAGCCAGCGCAGCAAGGCTGCCTACGTGGACATGGAGGTGCCGCTGGGCGAGCGCTGGAGCATCGGCGCGGCCAGCCGCTACGAGGACTTCTCCAGCTTCGGCAGCACGCTGGACGGCAAGCTCTCGGCGCGCTTCGCGATCACGCCGGACGTGGCCCTGCGCGGCACCGTGTCGACCGGCTTCCGCGCACCGACGCCGGCGCAGCTCAACACCACCAGTACCACCCAGGGCCTGGACACGCGCACGCTGCAGATCTTCACCAGTGGCCGCCTGTCGCCGAACGATCCGCTGGCGCAGCTGCTCGGTGCCAGGCCGTTGAAGCCGGAAGAATCGCGTACCGCCTCGCTGGGCCTGACCTGGCGCACCGACCTGGGCCTGTCCGGTTCGGTGGATGTCTACCAGATCAGGCTCACCGACCGCTTCAGCCAGTCGGCCAGTTTCGCCATTCCGGCCGGTACGCCCAATCCGCTGGGCTATACCTCGGTGAACTACTTCACCAACGACTTCGACACCACCACCACCGGCGTGGACGTGGTCGGCAATTACCTGCGCGACCTCGGCGCAGGCCGCATGACGCTGACCCTGGCCTACAACTACAACCGCACCCGCGTGGACAACGGCAGCACCTCGGTGGCGACCAACGAAACGCAGCGCGTGCTGTTCGAAGACCGCCTGCCCGAGCACAAGGGCAGCCTGACCGGCAGCTGGGACATCGGCGCCTGGTCGCTGATGGCGCGCATGCGCTACTACGGTGCCTGGACCGACTCCAGCGGCAATGCAGTGGGCGATATCTACCAGCGCTTCGGCGCGATGAGCTTCCTCGACCTGGCTGTCGGCTATCGCATCAACGAACATCACAGCCTGCGCGTGGGTGCCGACAACGTGTTCGACCGCTACCCGGATGAGGCCACGTTCCAGGCCAGCCGCGGCCTGGTCTACTCGCGCAACGCGCCGCACGACACCGACGGTGCCAATCTGTACGCGCAGTACCGGCTGAGCTTCTGATGGACCCGGCCCGCCGTTCCCTTCTGCGTGCAGGTACCTTGCTGCCGGCTGCAGCTGCACTGTCTTCACTGCCCGCCACGGCTGCCGCGCGTTACGCTGCACCCATGCAGATTCCCGCAACGACCGTGGCGCCGGACGTGCTGGCCCGCGATGAAAACTACTGGACCGCCGTGGCCAGTCACTTCGACATCACCGACGAAGTGAACCATCTGGAGAACGGCTACTGGGGCGCGATGGGGCTTGAGACGCTGGCCAGTTACCAGCGCCATACCGCTGAAGTGAACCGTGGCAACGCCTGGTATGGCCGCCGTGAGTTCCCGGCGCAGTACATGGCGGTGCAGCGGCAGGTGGCCGAACTGCTGGGCGTGGGCGCCGACGAGATCGCACTGACCCGCGGTGCCACCGAGGCGATGCTGGCGCTGATCGGCGGCTACAACCGCCTGCAGCCCGGCGACCAGGTGCTGTACGCCGATATCGACTACGACAGCATGATCGGCGCGATGCGCTGGCTGCAGCAGCGCCGCGGCGTGCAGGCCGAGAGCATCGCGCTGCCGGCAGTGCCCGACCATGCGCAGATCCTGCAGGCCTACGAGGCCACGTTCGCGCGGCTGCCACGCCTGAAGCTGGTGCTGCTGACCCAGGTCAGCCATCGCCATGGGCTGGTGCTGCCGGTGGCCGAAATCGCCGAGCGCGCACGCGCACGCGATATCGACGTGATCGTCGATGCGGCGCATGGGTTCGGCCAGATCGACTACGCGGTGCCGCAGCTCAAGGCCGATTTCGTTGGCATCAACCTGCACAAGTGGATCGGTGCGCCGGTCGGCGTCGGCGCGATGTATGTGCGCAAGGGCCGCGTTGCGGACCTCGACCCGTACATGGGTGAAACCGACGATGGCCGCGTGGGCAGCCGTGTGCACACCGGCACGGTCAACTTCGCCGCTTACCTGGCGCTGCCAGAAGCGATCGCGCTGCACCAGCGTATCGGCGCGGCCAGCAAGCAGGCGCGCCTGCGCTACCTGCGCGAGCGCTGGACCGTGCCTGCGCGGCAGATGGCGCACATCGAAGTGCTGTCTTCACCGGACCCGGCGTTGGCGAGTGCATTGGCCAGTTTCCGCCTGCGCGGGCGCACCAGCGTGGCTGACAACATCGCGCTGCAGAAGCGCCTGTTGGACGAGCATCGCGTGTTCACCACGCATCGTGACGGGTTGGACTCCGGCGCCTGCGTGCGGGTGACGCCGTCGGTGTTCACCCGACCGGAGCAGTTGGATGCGCTGGTGCAGGCGCTCTCTGCCCTGGCCTGATCATGAACGGTAGTGCCGGCCGTTGGCCGGCACATCCCATCCACGATCTACCTCTGATCTGGTGGGTGCCAACCTTGGTTGGCACATTCCGACCGTGCTTGGGGAATCTTCTGCCGGCCAGCGGCCGGTACTACCGATCGGGTGGGTGCCGACCGTTGGTCGGCACATCCCATTCCACGCCTACCGCTCGATCGCCGGCAACGCATCGGACAACAACAACCGGTCAATCCGCCGCAACGCGCTCTCCAGCTGCCGTCGGTCCGCCGCCAGCCCCAGCGACAACCGCACGCCGTACTGGAGCGAGACCCCCGGCGGACAGAACGCCGATGACGGCGCAATCGCCAGCCCCTGCAGCTGTGCGGTACGCACCAGCGTGGCGTCGGTCCAGGGTGCCGGTATCCGGCACCAGGCATGCAGGCCCTCCGCGCGCTGCAGCAGCGACGGCGCGAGCAGGTAACGTGCCATGCGCATGCGCTCGCGTGCCTCGGCGCGTACCTGGGCCAGCAGTGACTGCGCCGAACCATCCAGCAGCAGTTGGCTGGCCAATGCCGAGACCAGCGGATGGCCCATCAGCCGCGTCGCCCGCAACGCAGCCGTCATCGCCTCGGCGTGCGCAGCGCTCGGGCACTGCACGAACGCGGTGCGCAGGCCAGGGCTGATCACCTTCGACAGCGTCGCCACATAGAACACATGGCGCGGTGCCAGCGTTGCCAGGGGTATCGGTGCATCTTCGGCAAGGTGCCAGTACGGATCATCCTCGATCGCCAGCAGGCCTTCGCTCTCCAGTACACGCGCCAGCGCCTCGCGCCGCTGCAGCGGCAGGGTCAGCGCGGTCGGGTTCTGGCAGGTGGGATTGAGATAGACCAGGCGCGCGCCGCTTTCGCGTGCCTGCCGCAGCAGCGCTGCAGGACACATGCCGTGTTCGTCGCCGTCCACCGGCAGCAGCCGCCGGCCCAGTGCGGCGGCGGCCTGCAGCAGGCCCGGGTAGACCAGCGCATCGCAGAGGATCGTATCGCCATCGCGGCCCTGGCTGACCAGGATCGCGGCCAGCGCCACCTGTGCGCCTTCGGTCAGCAGCAGGCAGTTGTCAGCCACGACGCCCAGCATCGGCTGCAGCCAGCGCGCCGCGGCATGGCGATCAGTGGGGTTGCCGCCCCCCAGGTGATAGGTCATCAGGTTCGGCGCGTTGCTGCGTGCAAGCACGGCGGCGGCACCACGGCGCAGCGTCTCTGCCAGCGCGTCGGCGTCGGGCACCGGCGGCACGTTCATGCTCAGGTCCACCACCTGGTCGAAGCCGGCCTTGGGCGGTGCGATGAAACTGCCTTGTGGCCCACGCGCTTCGATCAGGCCACGCTTGCGTGCTTCATCGAAGGCGCGGGTGACCGTGGTCAGGTCGATGCCCAGCTGCTGCGCCAACGCGCGCTGTGAGGGAAGGCGCTGCCCCGGTGCAAGACCACCGCGACGCACCGTGCGCTCCAGCGAATTGACGATGCGCAGATAGATCGGCCCGTTGTGCGCGAGCACGTCCTGCACCCATTCGCGCGCTGCGACATCCGGTCGCGGCATGTACGGAGCATGTCGGGGCGTATCGTTGCTTCCAACGGCGGGAGCCTGTCCATAACCATCGGTCGGTTCGGACAGGTGACCGCCGTTGTTGTTTGCGGCGGCCACGCCACCCAGAGCCAGTGATGTCATTGCGCGTCCTCAGCGCTTGGCCTGCCACGGGCAGTAGCAGCCCACGGCAAGCAGTCCTTTCGGGCGCACGGATTCGCCGCGCACCAGTCTGTCCAGCAGCGGTTCGACGAAACTGTTGGCCGAGTTGCAGACCATGCCGATGCTGTACGGCCCGGCGTAGGCCAGATGACCCTGCCGGTCCCAGATCGCCACCGCAGGGCTGGCCGGGATGTGCTCGATGCCGTCGATGGACGGCAGGTTGATCACCTTGTTGCGCAGCGGCTCGGGCAGTTCGCCCTGCGTGCCAGGGCGACGGATCGCGTAGAAGTCGATGCCGGCGCGGCGGTACATGCTGATCAGGTAGCTCAGGTGGGCACCGGTCTCGCGGTTGCACACCCCGCAGGCCGGGTCCCAGAAATGCACCACGCGGATGCGGCCGGTATCACTGGCCAGATCGGCTGGCAGGCGCAGTTGCGAGTCGTCGAAGACGATGGCCTGTTCGGTGAACGTGGATTGCGCGCTGTAGCCGAAGTACTGCCACAGTGCAGCCGCCACGCCTGCCATGAACAGGCAGGCGAGGGCGATCATCGTCGGCAGCAGCCAGCGGCGGCGCGGCGCGGCTGCGCCCATCAGGAGTCTTCCCGGCCGAACTTGTGCACGTACTGCTTGCGCATCTCGCGGCAGGAATCGGCCTGCGCGCGGCGCTGGATCTCGCTACGCGACGGATCCTCGCTGCGCTGCACGCACTGGTCGATGGCGTGGCGCTCGGCGGCCTTTACGTCCACGGTCTGCGGCTGCAGGCAGACCCAGGCCAGCGCGGCCAGCATCAGCACCACAAAGCCACCGCACCCGGCCATCACCAGGTGGAACTTCAGTTTCTCGGCGCGCATCGATGCACGTCCCTTCATCCATACATTGCATACAAAATATCATTTTGTATGGATTGGGCGCCATGCGTTCGGTTCAGACAATGGCGTTGTGCCGGGCCTCGGGAACTTCGGACAGGATCTCGTTCAGCTTGGCCAGCGCCCCGGCCAAAGCGCCCTGGTCGACCGCGCCGCCCAGCGACAGTCGGATGGCGTTGCCCGGCGGCGGTTCTTCCACGCTGAAGGCGTCGGAACTGGCGATGCCCAGGCCCTGTTCCTGCGCGGCCTGGATCAGCCGGTACTGGTCAAGCCGTGGCGGCAGCGGCAGCCACACATGCAGGCCGGCCGGATGCGCCTGGGCACGGGACGGCAGGTACTGCGCGGCAATGGCCTGGCGCTCGCGCAGCTCCTGCTGGAAGCGCTGCACCATGTCCTGGGCCTGGCCACTGCGGATCCACTGCGAGGCCACCGCCACCATCGACTGGGTCGGCATCAGTGCGATCGCGCGCAGGGCGTCCAGCACTGGCTCCATCGGCTCGCCGGCCGGCACCACCAGGTAGGCGGTGCGCAGGCCCGGTGCCAGGCACTTGGAAAGGGTGGAGATGTAGTAGACCGGGCAGCCGGCGTCGCGGTGGGCGGCCAGCGGCGGCGAGGCATCACCGGCCAGCAACCAGTAGGGATCGTCTTCGATCACGGTCAGATCGTGGCGCTTCGCCACCGCCAGCAGGGCCTGCCGGCGCTGCGCCGACATCGTTGCCGTGGTGGGGTTCTGGATGGTCGGCACCAGGTACAGCAGGCGCGGCCGGCGCAGCTGGCAGGCTTCTTCCAGCGCCTCGGGCAGCATGCCTTCAGCGTCCATCGCCACCGGCACCACGCCCCGCTGCAGCACGCGCGCGGCGGCCAGCAGGCCCGGGTAGGTCAGCTGTTCGGCGGCGATCAGCTCGCCCGGCTGGGTGCGGGCCAGGATCAATGCGCACAGCGCGGTCTGCGCACCGGGACAGATCACTACCTGGTCAGCGCCGACCGTACCCAGCATCGGTACCAGCCACTGTACGGCGGCGGCGCGGTCCTCGCGGGTGCCGGCGCCGACGTGGTAGCTCATCAGTTCGCCCTGGCCCAGCTGCTGGCCCACGTGCTGGAAGCCGGCCTCCATGCCCTGTGCGAACGGCGCGCTGCCCAGCAGCGGCGGGATGTTCATGCTCAGGTCGACCGAGGTGCTGCGGTTGCCGGCCGACAGCGCAATGAAGGTGCCGCCGGCGCCCTGCGCATCGAGCAGGCCGGCCTGGCGCAGCTCGGCAAAGGCACGGGTGACCGTGGTCAGGTCCACGCCCACCTGCTGGGCCAGGTCGCGCTGCGGCGGCAGGCGGTCGCCCGGGCGCAGCACGCCGTCATCCACCGCTTCGCGCACCTGCTGGGCAATCTGCAGGTACAGCGGGCCGGCACCCTCGCGGAAGGGGCGGACCCAGGTGCGATTGGGATGTTTCAGGCGGCGGCCGGCGGCAGGTGGCGTCATCGGTCAGATTTTTCCATACGTGCAGATGCACAATTCCATACAATGTTGTATTTTGTATGGGCTTGATTGGAGTGGTTCGCCTGCTTGTAGGCGACCTCGTACCCACAGTGTAGCCGCTCCACGCCCGGGCGCTGCGCGCAGGCGAGCCGGTCAAGCGCGCTTCTTCAACAGGGTTGACCTCCAATGAATATCTGCTGGAACCGCATCCGCCTGGCGCTGGTCGCCCTGGCCTGCGTCGGCCTGTCGGGCTGTGACTGGGTGCTACTGGATTCGAAGGGCATGGTCGGGCTCGCCCAGCGCGACCTGATCCTGATCTGCATCGGCCTGATGCTGATCGTGGTGATACCGGCCATCGTGCTGACCTTCGTGTTCGCGTGGCGCTACCGCGCCGGCAACACCAAAGCGAAATACACGCCGGACTGGTCGCACTCCACCAAGGTGGAGATCGTGGTCTGGGGCGTGCCGCTGATCATCATCGCGGTGCTGGCGGTGATCGTGTGGAAGTCGACCCACGAGCTGGACCCCTACAAGCCGCTGGACGTGGCTGGCGAACCGCTGCACGTGGACGTGATCGCCACCGACTGGAAGTGGGTGTTCGTGTACCCGGACCTGGGCATCGCCACGGTCAACCAGCTCAACTTCCCGGCCAACCGCCCGCTGGCATTCAACATCACCTCCAACTCGACGATGAATACCTTCTTCATCCCGCAGCTGGGTGGGCAGATCTACGCGATGGCCGGCATGCGCACGCAGCTGCACCTGATCGCCAACGAACCCGGCCAGTTCCGCGGCATGTCCGGCAACTACAGCGGGCATGGCTTCTCGAACATGAAGTTCATCGCCACTGCCAGCAGCAACGAAGACTTCGAGCGCTGGGTGGCCGAAGTGCGCAGCGCGCCCGACGCGCTCAGCTTCACGCAGTTCAAGGCGCTGGCCGCGCCGTCGAAGAACGCACCGGTGCAGCACTTCTCCAGTGTTGAACCGCTGCTGTTCAAGAAGGTCATCGACCAGTTCATCGGCGTCGGTGAGAACACCGCTGCTGCTACCCCGGCCGGCGCTGCCGGTGGTGCCCAGGTTTCCCAGGAGTAACGAACATGTTGGGTAAATTGACGTGGGAGGCCGTGCCGCTGCACGAGCCGATCGTCGTGGTCACATTGGCGGCCATGGTGCTGGGTGGCCTCGCGCTGCTTGGCGCAGTGACGTACTTCAAGCTGTGGGGCCCGCTGTGGCGCGACTGGTTCACCACCGTGGACCACAAGAAGATCGGCATCATGTACGTGGTGGTGGCGCTGGTCATGCTGGTGCGCGGCTTCGCCGACGCGCTGATGATGCGCGCACAGCTGGCCGCGGCCGGGCCAGGCAGTGACGGCTTCCTGCCACCGGAGCACTACGACCAGATCTTCACCGCGCACGGCGTGATCATGATCTTCTTCGTGGCCACCCCGTTCGTGGTCGGCCTGATGAATATCATCGTGCCGCTGCAGATCGGTGCGCGCGACATGGCGTTCCCGTTCCTCAACGCCTTCAGCTTCTGGATCTTCGTGGTCGGCGCAGCGCTGATGATGATCTCGCTGGGCGTTGGCGAATTCGCCATGACCGGCTGGGTCGCCTATCCGCCGCTGTCCGGCATCGAGTTCAGCCCAGGCGTGGGTGTCGACTACTACATCTGGGCATTGCAGGCCTCGGGCATCGGCACCTTGCTGACCGGCGTCAACCTGTTCATCACCATCCTGCGCATGCGTGCGCCGGGCATGACCCTGATGAAGATGCCGGTGTTCACCTGGACCGTGCTGGTCACCAGCGTGATCATCATCGCCGCCTTCCCGATCCTGACCGTGGCGCTGGGTGCGCTCACCCTGGACCGCTACCTGGACTTCAACTTCTACACCAACACATTGGGTGGCAACCCGATGATGTACGTGAACCTGGTGTGGGCCTGGGGCCATCCGGAGGTGTACATCCTGGTGCTGCCGGCGTTCGGCATCTTCTCCGAAGTGACCGCCACGTTCGCGCGCAAGAAGCTGTTCGGCTACAAGTCGATGGTCGGTGCCACGCTGGCGATCGGCATCCTGTCGTTCATCGTCTGGCTGCACCACTTCTTCACCATGGGTTCCGGTGCCAGCGTCAATGCCTTCTTCGGCATCATGACGATGATCATCGCCATTCCCACCGGCGTTAAGATCTTTACCTGGCTGTTCACCATGTACGGTGGCCGCGTCGAGTTCAGCGTGCCGATGCTGTGGACCATCGCGTTCCTGGTCACCTTCACCATCGGTGGCATGACCGGCGTGCTGCTGGCCATTCCGGGCGCGGATTTCCTGCTGCACAACAGCCTGTTCCTGGTCGCGCACTTCCACAACACCATCATCGGCGGCGCGCTGTTCGGCTACCTGGCCGGCTTCGCCTACTGGTTCCCGAAAGTGTTCGGCTTCACCCTCAACGAGCGCCTGGGCAAGTGGTCGTTCGCGTGCTGGGTGATCGGCTTCTACCTGGCCTTCATGCCGCTGTACATGCTCGGCTTCATGGGCATGACCCGCCGCATGAACCAGTACGACAACCCGGCGTGGTCGCCGTACCTGATCGCCGCCTTCATCGGTGCGCTGTTCGTGTTCGCGGGCATCATCCTGATGCTGGTGCAGATCTACGTGAGCGTGCGCGACCGCAAGCGCAACCTGGACCTGACCGGCGACCCGTGGAACGCACGCACGCTGGAATGGGCCACGCCGTCGCCGCCGCCGTTCTACAACTTCGCCGTGGTGCCCAAGGCCGATGAGCTGGACGCCTTCCACGAAGCGAAGAAGCGCGGCCTGCCGCCGCCGCCGAAGAAGTACGCACCGATCCACATGCCGAAGAACACCGGCGTGCCGCTGATCCTCAACATCTGGATCCTGGTGCTGTGCTTCGCCCTGGTCTGGCACATCTGGTGGATGGCCGCGGCCAGCTTCATCGCGATGATCGTGACCCTGATCGTGCGGTCCTACGACGAGGACGTGGACTACTACGTCAGTTCCGAAGAGGTGGCGCGCACCGAAGCGGCCAACCTTGCCAAGCTGAAGGAGGTACGCGCATGAACCTGTTGATCCGCCCCGAGCTGGCCAGCGACACGCAGGCGCACGAGGACCACCACGAGCACGACCACGGCCACGAACAGGGCGGCATGAAGGTGTTCGGCATGTGGGTCTACCTCATGTCCGACCTGGTGCTGTTCGGTTCGCTGTTCGCCTCGTACGCAGTGCTCAGCACCGCCTACGCCGGCGGCCCCACCGGCAAGGAGCTGTTCTCGCTGCCGTTCGTGATGGCCGAGACCTTCCTGCTGCTGGTCTCCAGCATCACCTACGGCCAGGCCGTACTGGCGATGCATCGCCACGACACCTCGGCGGTGCTGCGCTGGCTGGGCGTGACCTTCGTGCTCGGTGCCTCGTTCATCGGCATGGAGATCTACGAGTTCTCGCACCTGATCCACGAAGGCGCGGGCCCCAGCACCAGTGCCTACCTGTCGGCGTTCTTCGCGCTGGTCGCCACCCACGGCCTGCACGTGGCCAGCGGCCTGATCTGGATGGCGGTGGTCATGCACCAGGTCTACCGCCGTGGCCTGACCCCGACCAACATCACCCGTGTGTCGTGCCTGAGCCTGTTCTGGCACTTCCTGGACCTGGTGTGGATCTGCGTCTTCACCTTCGTCTATCTGATCGGAGCCTTCTGACATGGCCCACGTCGAAACCTCGCGCGCAGGCAATGCGCACGGCTCCACCAAGTCCTACCTGATCGGCTTCGTGCTGTGCGCGCTGCTGACCGTGGTGCCGTTCGTACTGGTGATGAACCCGGTGCTGTCGCGGCCGCTCACGCTGTTCCTGCTGGTCGGCTTCGCGGTGGCGCAGATCCTGGTACAGCTGGTCTATTTCCTGCACATGGACCGCAAGTCCGAAGGTGGCTGGAACCTGGCCAGCTTCGTGTTCACCCTGGTGATCCTGTTCATCATCGTCGCGCTGTCGGTGTGGATCATCTGGAGCATGCACTACCACATGATGATCAACTGAGCCTGCGAACCGTGAAAGGCATCGCGTTCCCCCAACGTGGCCTGCGGCTGGCCGCAGGCCTGCTGCTCGGCCTGCTGGCCGGTTGCAGTGCGCAGTCGCGCATGGACTTCTACTCCAAGGACATCGCCTGCGAAGAGCTCGGCCAGCACTGGTCGATGCCCGACAGCCGCGGCGCCTTGCGCGGGCCCAAGGATCTGGAGGGGCAGGTGACCTATCTGTTCTTCGGCTTCACCAGCTGCCCGGACGTGTGCCCGACCACCATGGTCGAGCTCAGCCAGGTCAAGCACCTGATGGGCAAGGATGCCGACCAGCTGCAGGTGGTGTTCGTCAGCGTTGACCCGGCCCGCGACACCCCGGAGGTTGCGCGGACCTACGTGGAAGCGTTCGACCCCAAGGCAATCGCGCTGGTCGGCAACGAAGCGCAGCTGGCGGCGATGGCCAGCGACTTCAAGGCGTTCTACGAAAAGGAACCCGGTCAGGTACCGGATACCTACACGATGAGCCACATTGCCGGCGGCTACGTGTTCGACCGCCAGGGTCGACTGCGCCTGTTCGCGCCCTATGGCATGCCGGTGGACAAGCTGTTTTCCGACGTGCAGCGCCTGCTGCTGGAGCCCTCTCATCCCGCCGCCGGCAACGACGCACTGGCCAGCTGCAGTCTCAAGCAAAGCGACACACTCGCCGCGCGCTGACGTCACCTCCACCGCGGTGGGTGCCGACCGTTGGTCGGCACTTCCCCACACACCCATCCCCGGCCGGCCAGGAGAGCCAACCGGCCGGGGCACCACTCAACGCCTTACTTGGTCTCTTCCCACTGCACCACGTCCGGCTCGGTGGCGCGGATACCGGCGGTGGACAGCAGCCTGGTGGTCGCATCCAGCGCCGCGTTCACCGACGGGTATTCCACGATGGCCTGGCCTGAAGCCTTGGAGACCTTCACCACGGTACCGCCAGTGGCGGCGGCTGCGCGCTGGGCCGAGGCTGCATCGGTGAAGAACACCTTGACCCGCGAGGTCGCCACCACCGGCGCGCCGTCACGGGACACCGCCGCCGCGAACTTGCCGGCACCGGCATCAGCAGGCGCGGCGGTGGCGCCATCCAGCGAACGCTTGGTACGCGCGCTGGTGGTCGCCGCCGCCTGCGGGGTGATCGTGAACTGGCCGCCGCTGGCCTGCTTTACCGTTGCCGAGGGCGACAGCTGGAAACGCGTGCCGCCCACGTCGAATGTGCGGCCGGTAGCGGATGCCTTCAGTTCCTGCGCATCCACGGTCGACAGGGTCCTGGCCGGAGGGGTCTGCCCCGAGCTCTGTGCCCAGGCAGGGGAGGTCATCACCGCGAAGGTGAGCGTGCTCAACAGAATGGTCGTCTTCATCATCAGTGCCCCAGAACGCGGATCTTGAAGAATTCGAGGTTGCCACGCGATGCAGCGGTCGCGGCCTGCCCCATGTCGGTCACTTCCAGCGTCCAGGTGCCCGTGGCGTTCTCATCCAGGAAGGCATTGCTGGACAGCAGGTCCCAGCTGGTGAAGTTGCTCTGCGCGCCACCCGTGCCCGAACCGATCGCGGTGAACGCCGGCTGCACCACGCTGCGGGTGCCGCTGGGCGACACCAGCACGAACTGCAGCTGGCGCGTGTTGCGGTGGTTGACCCGGAAGCCCAGCTGCACGCTCTCGATGTTGCGCGCGCCGTTGGCCAGCTGGAAGGTCAGGCGTGCGGCGGCGGCCGAGGTGTTGCCGATGGCCACGGTACGCGTGGTGTTGCGCCAGCCGCTATCGACCAGCGCACCGAGCGACTGGAAGTTCTCGGCCACCTGCACCGCGCGTGCAGCGTTGACCACGCCGAAGCCATACCAGTTGCTGTAGGCACGGCCGGCAGCATTCACCGTCCAGCCCGGCACCAGCGTGCGGCCGTCGGCCAGCGTCACCGCCGGCTGGTTCGGGTGGTTGCGGGTGGCGGTGGTGGCCAGGATGTACTTCACATCGCGATAGGACAGGTTCGGGTTGGCTTCCAGCACCAGCGCCGCCACGCCCGAGACCATCGGCGCCGACGCCGAGGTGCCGTTCATCTTGGCGGTGTAGTTGCAGGTGCTGTCGATGGCCGACAGGTTGCTGTCCAGGGTGTTCTGGCGGTTGGTGTTCTTGTTGCTGCCCTGCGCGCACCCGGTCACGTCGGTGGTGACGATGGCCGGGTCGTAGGCGCGTGCCACCAGGCCGGGCGCGTACTGCGCCTGCAGGCCGTACTCACCGCCAAAGGCCGAGACCCACAGCGCCGAGCCGGTGGAGGAGTAGGACGAGCGCACGCCATCGGCACGCACCGCGCCTACGGTGATGACGTTGAACAGGTTGTTGCGCGGATCGCGTCCGGCCGGCACGCAGCCGGTGTTGCGGTTCTTGGTGTCGGTGGTGCAGACATCCTGGGTCTGGCTGATCGAGGCATTGTTGAAGTTGTTGCCGGCCGACTTCACGTAGATGCCGCCACGGCCACCGCGCGTGCCCGACAGTGCCTGCTCATACGAACGAATCGTGTTTTCGCTGTACGCCAGCGGCAGGTTCGGATTGCCCGGGCCGGCACCCCAGCTGTTGTTGAACACCTGCACGTCGGCCGACTCCGCGCCGTCCCACCAGGCGTACTCGATGTTGCTCTGCTGGTTGCCCAGGGCCGAGCGCGAAATCGGGTTGAAGCCTTTCAGCGTCGCCGCCGGCGCCACACCGCGCACGCCCAGGTTGTTGGCGCCCACCGCGCCCGCAATGCCGCCGACCATGGTTCCGTGGTTGTCGACATCCGGGTTGGTCGGGGTGGGGTTGTTCGAGCCATTGGTGAAGTTCTTGCCGGCCACCGCCGCCACGTTGGCGGCCAGGTCCGGGTGCGCGATCTGCAGGCCATCATCGACGATGGCGATGGTGACGCCCTGGCCACGGATGCCATTGCGGAACAGGCCATCCACGTTCAGGTCGTTGCCGGCCACCGGCAGTGTGTCAGCCGGGACAGTCTGCCCGGTGTTGAGCAGGTGCCACTGTATCCCCGCCAGTGGATCGGCCTGTTGGGCCTGGGCGGTGACGGCCAGGCTGCCCAGCACCAGGGCAGTGGCGAGGGCCAGGCGCGCAGAGCGCGGTGGCGCCGAGCGTTGCGTGTGTCGCTTCATACACGAATCCTTCTGTTGTGAATCGGCATGGCAGGACGGCGGGGCGGATCTGCCCCATCGCAACGAGCCAAACGCGACACAACGAAGAACCCCCTACCTCTTCACACACCCAATCTGCAGATGTGCCGATTGCGTCACAAACGCTTATGCCGCGGGGTAATGACGACTGCCGAGCCCCGCATCTGGTGGACGCCAACCTTGGTTGGCCCGCATATCCACGCATGGCGTGGATCTACCATGTGTCATCGCGCGCCCTCACATCGCGCTGTGCTACTACAGCCCGTGCACCCTTCCGCACGGAGCACGATGATGGTCAATCCGCTCGCCCAGGCCCATCGCGGCCTCGGCACCACACTGTTCAGCCTGTTGAACCCGATACCCTTCGGTTTCTTCGTCGGCGCACTGATCTTCGACGCGATCTACCTCAACAGCGCCGAGGTGATGTGGGGCAAGGCAGCCGCCTGGCTGATCACCTTCGGCCTGCTGATCGCCATCGTGCCGCGCCTGATCAACCTGTTCGCGGTCTGGCGCCGCAACGGCACGGCCACCCGCATCGACCGCATCGACTTCTTGCTCAACCTGGTCGCGGTGGTGCTGGCCATCTGGAACGCCTTCGTGCACAGCCGCGATGCGTACGCCGTTGCGGTGCCGGGCACGATCCTGTCGGCGCTGACCGTGGCCCTGATCGCCCTGGGCCTGATCCTGCTGTCACTGCAGCCGCCGGTGCTGCAGGGAGGTCGTCATGGCTAAGCACATCCTGCCCACCATGGGCGCCCTGGCGCTGGCCGTGATGCTGTCGGCCTGCGCCGGCAAGGCTGAATACCATCCCGCCGACCAGTCGGGCCCGCAGCCGCCGCTGCCCAAGCCGGCCAACTTCCTGATGCCGCCGATGCAGGTGCCCAAGGGCGTCGGCTGGGCTGATGGACAGACCCCCACGGTGGCCGAGGGCCTGAAGATCGAGCGCATCGCCGCCAACCTGCAGCATCCGCGGCGCCTGCTGACCCTGCCCAATGGCGACATACTGGTGGTGGAAGGCAACGGCCCCGGCGAAGAACCGGTCACCACGCCCAAGCAGTGGATTGCCGGCAAGGTGAAGGCGCGCTCGGGCAAGGCCGGCAAGGGCGGCAACCGGGTCACCCTGCTGCGCCGCTCGCCGGGAACGAACACCTGGACCCAGCACGTCTACATCGAAGGCCTCCACTCGCCGTTCGGCATCCAGCTGATCGGCGACACGCTGTACGTGGCCAACACCGGCAACATCATGCAGTACCACTACGTGCCCGGCGAAACCCGCATGTCGGACAAGGGCCGCGAGTTCACCGACCTGCCCAGCACCATCAACCACCACTGGACCAAGGAACTGCTGGCCAGCCGTGATGGCCGCAAGCTGTATGTGGGCGTGGGCTCCAACAGCAACATCACCGAGAACGGCCTGGCCGTCGAATACCGCCGTGCGGTGGTGCTGGAAGTGGACGTGGCCACCCGCGGCAGCCGCATCTACGCCTCGGGCATCCGCAATCCGACCGGGCTGGACTGGGAGCCGAGCACCGGGAAGCTGTGGGCTGTTGCGAACGAACGCGATGAGATCGGTGCCGATCTGGTGCCGGATTACCTTACTTCGGTGAAGGAGGATGGCTTCTACGGCTGGCCCTACAGCTACTACGGCCAGCACGTGGACGAACGCGTGCAGCCGCAGCGGCCGGACCTGGTGGCCAAGGCGATCACACCGGACTACGCCATCGGCTCGCACGTGGCGCCGCTGGGGTTGCTGTTCTACACCGGCCAGGCACTGCCGGCGCAGTACCACGGCGGTGCCTTCATCGGCGAACACGGCAGCTGGGACCGTTCACCGCTGAGCGGCTACGAAGTGGTGTACGTACCATTCAAGGATGGCAAGCCGACCGGGCGGCCGCAGACCGTGGTCAGCGGCTTCACCTCGAAGGACGAGAAGACGCTGATGGGTGCACCGGTGGGCATGGCCATGGATGCAGAGGGCGCGCTGCTGGTCGCCGACGACGTGGGCGACGTGGTGTGGCGGGTGTCGGCCAAATAGCTGTGTAGCGTCGAGCCACGCTCGACTGCTGTGGATCCGGCCTTTGTAGAGCCGAGCCCATGCTCGGCTTACGCGCGCAGCGCGCGGGTTTCCGTGCACCGAGCGAACAGCAGCCGAGCGTGGGCTCGGCTCTACAGTTCGGCGGTACTGCTGCGGAACCCGCTGAACACCGACTCGGCAGCAAACCCCACGCCACCCAGCAGCACGCCGAAGTACACCACCGTGGCCACTACGAAACCATAACCGGCCGCCACCGCCGCGCCATCGCGCTGGATGAAGCCAATCGCAAACGACATCAGCGCCAGTGCCGGCAGCGTGTTGCTGAAAGGAATCGGCCCGGCCGGCGCCATCAGCAGCAGGGTCGCGAACACCAGCATCAGGTTGTTCAGGCGCATCATCTTCTTCGAGCGCACCATCACCGCCAGCCGCATCGGCCGCGACAGCCGCTCCATACGGTGCACCCACTTCAGCGCACGGCCCAGGTTGGCCTTCAGCTTGTCGGTGGCGATCTCGCGGCGCGCCAGCTTCTGCGGCACCCACAGCGGGCGGTTGCGCACCCGGCTCAGGCCGATGAGCAGGATCGAGGCGCCGAACACGGTGCTCAGCCCGGGAATCGACACCGGAATGATGAAGATGGCCGAGAGCAGGATCACGATCAGCAGCAGGCCCTCATCGCCCAGCGCGCTGAGCAGGGTGCCGACGCGCACCTGGTCGCCGGGCAGCTCGTCGATCATCTGCTCGATCTGCTGGGCCAGGGGCGCGCTGTCATTGGTTTCGGGGGCACGGTAGGTCATGCGTCGCAAGGTTCTCCAGGGAAGGGCGGTCAACGGGCCGTCCTGCGGTGGGGGACGCACAGGCTCCCCCAGTATCCCGGCCAACGTGGGCAAAGAGGTGAACCGGGCATGAGGGGGGTAAACTGGCGTGCCCCGCACGAGTTGAACGCAATGGACATGGGCCGCAGGCAATCGACCATCGAACTGGTCGCCATCGACATGGATGGCACGCTGCTGGACCCGTCGCACCAGCTCACCTCCCGCGCCAGGAAGGCCATCGCGCAGGCGCGGGCGCTGGGCGTGCACATCGTGCTGACCAGTGGCCGCCCGGTTCCGGGCCTGGCGCCGTACCTGCACGAGCTGGGCATCACCGGCAACGACGACTACTGCATCGCCTGCAATGGCGGCCTGGTGCAGCGCATCGGCACGCGCGAAACCGTGGTCGAATATCCGCTCAGCTTCGACGACTTCCTGTTCTGCGAGCAGGTGGCCCGCGACCTGGGCGTGCACTTCCAGGCGCTGGACAGCCAGCGCATGTACACGCCCAACCAGGACATCAGCTACTACACCGTAGCCGACTCGCATCTTTCGCGGATGCCGCTGTCGTACCGCCGCGTGGAGGACATGGATCCATCGATGTCCTTCATCAAGCTGATGATGATCGACGCGCCCGACGTGCTGGATGCCGCCATCGCGCGCCTGCCGAGCGAACTGACCGAGCGCTTCGCGGTGCTGAAGAGCGCGCCGTTCTTCCTGGAAGTGTTCGACCACCGCGCCGGCAAGGGCCCGAGCCTGCAGAAGCTGGCCGAGCACCTGGGCATCGACCGCGCCAACGTGATGGCCATCGGCGACCAGGAAAACGACCTGACCATGCTGCAGTACGCCGGTACCAGCGTGGCGATGGGCAATGCCATTGATGCTGTGAAGGCGGTGGCGCGGTTTGAGACCAGCAGCAATGCTGACGAAGGCGTGGCGCGCGCCATTGAGCGTTTCGTCCTGCAGTAACCGCGCGTCCCTATGCTCTGGTAGGTGCCAACCTCATCCGCCCCGGTGGGTGCCAACCTTGCTTGGCACACGAGCGCCGACCAAGGTCGGCCCCCACCACGCCGGGGCTATACCCACGTATAACCCACCCATCCCCACCGCCATTGGCGCTGTACCACGGTGCAATGGCGGATGCGGCAGTGCGATGCAAGAATTCCGCACGTCGAAATCACGCCATCGAATTCTGAGGCAGAGGATCGTCTTCCTCTGCCACTGACCGGCGCGCACTGCGCCGTCACCCCCAACGCAACCGCATCGCCAGCCAGGGCGCCGACACCGGCGCTGCAACGCGCTGGGTGTGCGCCTGCGCCGCTTTCCCCCTGTACCCTGGATCTGCTGCCATGAACACCCCACCCACGACACGCCTTGCCTTGGCGATCATCGCGGCCATCACAGCCCCTGCGTACGCCGCAGAAACGCACGATGCCGCGCACGACACGCCCACCACGCTCAATGCCCTGCAGGTCATCGCCACGCCGCGTGGCGCCGCCGTGGCACCGACCCAGGTGGTCGGTCCCAACCGCTACATCATCAAGGCCGAAGACCTCGACGCGATGGTCACCGGCAACAACGGCCTGGCCACGCTCAAGCAGGTGCCCGGTGCCAGCTACACCGCCACCGATGGGCTGGGCCTGGATATCTCGGCCACCAGCCTGTTCGTGCGCGGCTTCCGCATGAATGAAATGGGCATCACCTTCGAGGGCGTGCCGCTGAACGACAACGGCTTCCTCTCGCTCACCGGCACCAGCGTGGTGAACGTGGGCGTGCCCGATGGTATCGGCGCGATCACAGTCAGCCCTGGCGGCGCACCGGTCAGCGTGTTCTCCAGCAGCGTCAACGGCGGCAGCCTGGAATACCGCCTGCGCGAGCTGCAGGACACGCCCAGCCTGCGCGTGAAGCAGGGCGTGGGCAGCAACAACACGCTGGTCACCACCGTGTCCGGGCAGAGCGGCCAGCTCGGTGAGCATGGCCCGAAAGTGCTGGTCGACCTGCAGCGCGTGTCCGCCGACAAGTACCAGGGCGAGGGCACGCAGAACTTCCTGCGCGGCGACCTGAAGCTGCAGCAGGACGTCGCCTGGGGCGATGTCACCGTGTTCCTGTCCGACAGCAAGGCCAAGGTCTGGGGCTACAACAACATCTCCTTCGACATGATCCGCAAGCTGGGCTGGAAGGCCGACATCTTCTATCCCGATTATGCGTGGGCGTGGTACGTGGCCTCGCCGGAAAACGCGGACAAATCCTGCGGCGCCTACACCTGCGGTGAGCTGTCCGAACTGATTCCGTACGACACCGGCCAGACCACCCGCGACCGCGTGTCATCGATCAACCATCGCTTCCAGATCACCCCGGCGCTGAGTGGCAACGTGCAGCTGTACAACGCCAACAGCCACACCCAGGCCACGCTGACCGACCCGACCGTACCGTCGCCCAACGGCGCACCGTTCTCCGAACAGGTACAGACGCCGCGCCTCAACCGCCTGGGCGGCATGGTCAACCTGCAGTTCGAGACTGGCGCGCACACCTTCACTGCCGGTTTCTGGCAGGAGAAGAGCAAGGCCGCGGCCAAGACCGAGTGGTACCAGCAGCCACTGCTGGGCGAGCGCCCGCCGCTGAAGGCCACCGGCCCGTTCGACGTGTACGGCCCCGCGTTCAAGACCGACAACGCATCGAGCTGGGTGACCCGCTCGCGCCAGTTCTACCTGCAGGACGACATCGTGCTGAACGACACGCTGAAGCTGGGTGTCGGCTTCAAGGCCGTGGACTTCCGCACCCGCGGTGGTGGCCTGGGTGATGCCAAGGACCGGCCGGTGAACGGCACGCTGCGCGCGAAGAGCAACTTCCTGCCGCACGTCTCGCTGTTCTGGAGCCCGACCGAAGCCACCGATGCCTTCATCGACCTGGCCAACACCATGAACGGCTACCGTGTGGCCCAGCGCGGCAACATCGGCTACACCGCCTCGGCATGGACCATCACCGACCAGGAAGAGTTCGACCGCGTGGCCGGCACGCTGCGCCCGGAGAAGAACTGGAACCTCACCGTAGGCGCGTCGCATCGCTTCGCTCGGCTGACGATCACCGGCGACGTGTTCTACAACGACATCCGCAACCGCCTGCTGTCGGCCGCCATCGGTACCCAGTTCACGCAGATCAACACGGTTCGGCTGATGCCGAAGATGCATGTGATCGGTGCCGACCTCGGCATCACCGCCGACCTGACCGACCACCTGCAGTTCTATCAGGGCGTGGCCGTAGCCCGTTCGTACTACGACAGCGATTTCGTGGTGGGCGACACGGTGTACCCGATCAAGGGCAATGCCCAGCCGGGCTACCCGCAGATCTCGCTGGTCAGCGACCTGTCCGCGCACTTCGGTGACTGGCGCTTTGGTGCAACCAGCACCTCGTACCTGCGCCAGCCTTTCACCTACGAGAACGACATCCGCGTGCCGACCTTCTGGCAGGTCAACACCTATGCCGCCTACCGCTTCGGTGCAGACAGCGCAGTGCCCGGCCTGGAGCTGCGGCTGGACGTGAGCAACCTGTTCAACCGCCACAACATCGGCACCGCCACCATTGCCGGCTCGTCGTTCTCGGGGGACTACCAGACCCTGCAGCGCAGCGCGCCACGGCAGCTGATGTTCAGTACCTCGATGACCTTCTAGGTAGATCCACGCAATGCGTGGATGCACTTGGCGGCCCCCCAAACCCACCTGGCCCCCTTGGGCAATCAACAGGGATTTTCTGGCGGCGACGCAAGGTTCCCACAATGTTGCTGGGTCATGCTGTCGGCATGGCTCAGTACAACCCGCGAACCCCGCTGTTCGGCATCCGGGGCCCAGGACGGCCCCGGCAGGCGCCGTCCGTGACACCTGTGATCGACCTGCAGGCCGAGTACCAGTTCTGGCACGTCTACGAGCGCGTGGTCCGTCCGTTGCCCGGTGGGGGGCTGCGGCTGGCCTGGCTGGTGTGCCAGAAGGTGTACCGGGACCGGTGGCAGCACCCGGACGACAGCGACGAGGCGGCGTTGTCGCGGGTGCTGTTTGGCGGGAACATGACGGCTGACCGGGCGTCGGAGCTGGCGGAGCTGCACGCGCTGGTCAGCCGTCGGGTGGCGCTGCTGGCGAAGCGGGGACGGTTGCATTCGGCAGCCTGATGCCTGCCCTTGGTGGGGTCGACTGTTAGTCGACCGCTCTTCGCACCCGGCCGCAGGAGGACACGCGCAGTCAGCGTCTATTCGACTCGGGCGAACATACCAAGGTGATTCCGTCTTCCGGGTATGCCTGAGGAAAGCGGTTGTTCTCACGACACCATGTCGCGGCGGGCGGCGATAGCCATTCGATCAGCGTCAGAATCTCATCGTGGTGCCCGCGCAGGTTCCAGCCGAGGATCGGTTCGTGATGGGCGACGCGGTTGCGTAGCACGCGTATGCGAGTCAGCGGTCCCGAAAAGCTCCTCCTCTTCAGTCCCCTGGGCGCACTGGGGTCCGCAATCCGGTGAAGGATCTGCTGCCAAAGGGCCTCGTAGTCCTTGTTGAACATTGTTGTCCAGAAACTGAAGGTGAGACTGGCGACCACACCGCCTGCTGTTACCGTCTTTCCCGCTCTGACCAATTCGTTGACGGCTTTGGCGACCTGCTCGAGTTGATGAGCAACCTTCAGGGCGCCAGCGCCTCGGCCGTACCACGCCTCGCCCTTGGCCTGGGTCAGAACGGTGTGGATGCGGTTTCGCAGTGCCACTTCCAACGTCTGCAGTGGTGCGTAGAGGCTTTCAGACAAGTGGGTATTGCATCCATACAGGGCGATGGCTCGGCTACGGTCGCCCCCCGCCCAATCCAGGTAGCGGCCAAAGCGCTCCAGGGAAAGGGCTTCTTCGAATCTGTCATGGCTCATCGCTGCCTGGACGCCTCCACTGATGCCGATTGCAGTGTGCCGCCGTGTGGGGTACGGTGGTCAGGTACACCCCGGTACCGTCTCTGTCCTTCTGGGCACGCGGCCGGGGTATTTTTTTGATTGTTGCTGCTCCCGTGCGGACGAGGGTTCCCGGCAATCAGGCTCATGCATTTCCCCGATCCAACTGCCGATAGCCAATCGCCTCAGCCAGATGCGCGGTCTGGATACCCTCGCAACCCGCCAGATCCGCAATCGTGCGCGCCACGCGCAGAATCCGGTGCATCGCCCGTGCGGAAAGCTGCAGACGTTCAATCGCCTGCTCAAGTAGATCCTGATCGGCCTCGCTCAGCTTCGTGCACGCCCGCAGCGCCGCCGGCGGAAGATGTGCATTGAGCCCGCCACGTGCCTGCTGCCGGGCATGGGCGGCTTCCACCCGTGCACGTACCGCAGCACTGGGCTCACCCAGTGGCGTGCTCTCCCGCAGCTCCACCGCGTCCATTCGCGTTACGCCGATGTGCAGATCGATGCGGTCCAGCAACGGACCGGACACCCGCGCACGGTAGCGGTTGATGCGCTCGTCGCTGCACAGGCAACGGTTGCTGCGGTCACCGGCCCAGCCGCACGGGCAGGGATTCATCGCAGCCACCAGTTGGAACCGCGCGGGGTACTGCACGCTGCGCGCCGCGCGGGCGATGCGGATGTGGCCGGACTCCAGTGGCTCGCGCAGGGTTTCCAGCGCGCTGCGGTTCCATTCTGGGAGCTCATCAAGGAACAGGACTCCATGGTGGGCCAGTGATATTTCACCGGGGCAGGGCGGGTTGCCCCCACCCACCAGCGCCGCCGCGCTCGCGCTGTGATGGGGCGCTCTAAAGGGCCGCTGCCGCCAACGTCTTGGGTCCAGCCCTTCGCCACTCACCGACGCAATCGCGGCAAGCTGCAGCGCCTCAGTCTCTTCGGTATCCGGCAACAGGCTGGGCAGGCGCGAGGCCAACAGTGTCTTGCCGCAGCCAGGACTACCGATCAACAACAGATGGTGCCCACCGGCAGCGGCCACTTCCAACGCGCGCCGTGCATGCGCCTGCCCGCGCACGTCGGCCAGATCGGGCAGTGGCAATGGTGTCGTGTCCACGCGCTCCACGGGTGGCAACAGGCGCGGATTGCCCAGCCCGGCGCAGCATTCCAGCAGCGTACGCGCCACACGCACATCAGCGTGCTCGGCCAACGCAGCCTCTGCGGCATTCCCTGGCGGCACCACCAGGATGCGCCCGGCTTCGGCGGCCGCGATCGCGGCGGGCAGCGCACCGGCCACCGGCCGCAGCTCACCGGTCAGGCCAAGCTCGCCCAGGAACTCGTATTGCAGCAGCGACTGCGGATCGACCTGTCCGCTGGCCGCAAGAATTCCCAAGGCAATCGCCAGGTCGTAGCGACCACCTTCCTTGGGCAGGTCCGCAGGCGCCAGGTTCAACGTGATGCGCCGCTGCGGAAAGTCGAAGCGCGCGCAGAGCAGGGCGGCTCGCACGCGCTCGCGGGATTCGCGCACGCTGGTTTCCGCCAGGCCCACGATTTGGGTGACAGGCAGGCCGCCGGAGAGATGCACTTCCACCCGCACCAGCGGGGCATCGACCCCGGCGCGTGCACGGCTGTGGACCAGCGCCAGGCTCATGTGTGGATTCCTGCAGTCGGGCGCTTGATGATGCGGCAGGTAAGCTGCGGCCAACCATCGGGAATTGCTGGTGAAGCGGCTAGGGGGATTCCGGCAGACGGTTGGGGCATGCCTTCCTCCTCTGCGGAAGCAAGATTCGGCCATCAAGTGAACGATGGACGCCAATTCGCCGTGCTACTCAAATTGACGTGCTACTCAAATTGAATGGCGTCGGTTACACATGGCCACGCATTTCCAAGCGCTACGCCAATTCCACTTGGGGCATCCAGGTGGTGCAACCATGGATGCTTCTGGAAAAACAGCGTGGCAACAGCCACCGCTTGATTCACGTCAACTCGCACTGGTTCTCAATGTGACTTCCCCAGCCATCGGGGGCTGTGATATGAAGACGGAATCTTGCTGGAAGGCTCTTTCAAGGGGATGGGGGGAACGTTTGAGGAGGCTGATCGTCGTGTTTCCCTCGTCCTTTTGGGGGTGGCGAAGCGCATTCCCGAACGGGGCCCCGTGGGGGCCTGGCTCTGTTGCACACTAATGATGAGCCTGGCGCTGACGCCATCGGCAAGTGCCGAGACGGTCACCTACATTCATACCGATGCGCTTGGTTCGGTGGTTGCCGAGACCGACGCCAATGGCAACGTGGTCAAGCGCTATGACTACGAACCCTATGGAGCCGTTGTTGGCGGGCAGGTTGCGGATGGACCTGGATATACGGGACACGTGAGCGACGCTGCCACTGGGCTGAGCTACATGCAGCAGCGCTACTATGATCCCCAGTTGGGACTCTTCCTCTCGGTGGATCCGATCTCTACGCATTCAAGCACGAAACACTTCAATCGATACAGCTACGCTTATGGCAATCCGTACTCCTTCACCGATCCGGACGGAAGGGTTCCGGTAATGCCATTCATCTACGGCGCCGTCCTGGGCGGCCTCGCAGACATCGCGGTCCAGAAAGCCATGAATCCGGATAAGCCTATCGACAAAGTGGAGGCTGGCATTGCTGCTGCGGTTGGCTCAGTCTCCGGAGGCGCTGGTGGAGTGGCCGTTGCGGCAGTGGGTTCCGGCACGATTTCGGTAGGGCGTGCGGTTGCCATACAGACCGTGGTCAATGCGGTGGCGGGCGGTGCTGGCTCCGCCGCAGAGAGCGCAATCAAAGGGCAACCCATCACGGCGGAGGGCGTCGCTTCAAATGCGATTGGCAGTGCAGCGGGTGGATTGGCAGCCTCCGGGGTTGGCGTTGCCATGGGTGATTTCGCAGGCCCAGCTGCACGCGGATCACTCCAACGGCTGAGTCAATCCCGCGGCCCAGGTGGGCCGAACATGGCAAGTGCCACTGCGTCAACCGGAACTGCCATTCCCAGGCAATCGGCACTCCAGGGTGCGGCGTCCCAAACGGGTCAGGGCCTGGCGGGAGCAGGGGCGACTATCGTGCAGAAGGACCTGGAGAAGAAAAAATGAGTCCCTTGTTGAAAGGCCTCATAGGCACTCAGCTTCTCGCTGCGGTCTTTGGCGTTTCTTACTTCGCAGTTCTCACGTACCGCAATTACCCGGACGCTATGCATACGGGATTGCGTATTTGGGGCTACTTCGCGGTGATCTTCCTATTCCTTCATCTGTTTCTTGCGCTGAAGCAGTGGTGGGAAAATTCGCGTCGAAGGCGATAGGCGTGCCCCCTTCCGTGATCTCGTTTGCACTAGAGAACAAGTCGCCCAATGGGCGGCTTGTGCTTTTTGCGGGGAGGTTCACCGGCGTTCAAGTGAAAGCATGCCAATCTCCACATTGGCTGCTGGAAAAGCTGCGTTCACTTCAAGTCCCTGGCGGCTTGCGAGTACTGATGGCCCTCTCGCTCGCCATGGGCCTGCCGGGCTGCGGGGAAGAGGTGGAGAGTTCAACGTATCCCATTGGCCAGACGGGAGAGACGTGCACCGCCTACAAGGGCTTCGACCGCCAGCCTCCTGAAGTAGTTGTGGCGGAGCTTGGCCCCTCGGGATCGAGCATCGGGCGGCCCCTTGCTGTTCAGACGCAGCGCCACTGTGAGCGTCAGCCTACGATGGTACTTCAGCGCTGAAGTCGTTGGTGGGATCGGGCTGGCGGATGCCGGGCGCCCCAAGCAGACACCGTTGCTCATCCAGCACCAACCCATTGAAGCGCCCAAACCGCCTCTCAACCCACGAAGGTCCCGCGCTTTCCACCAGCAACCGCCCCTGGCTTTGATGCAGATCCAGCCAGCGCTCGAAGCTGGTGCGCAGACGCTCGATGTCCGGCGCCCGCCACCGTGCATCGGCGGGCATGCGGATCAGCACGCGCGAGGGCGCGTTCTCCACGTCCAGCACCAGAACGCCCTTGCAGCGGATTTCGAAGGACGTTGCCCCAGCATGGCGCGCGTGCAGTTCAAAGCCCTCCTGGGCCTTCGCGGTCACGAAGCCGCGCGCATCACTGTGCAGCAGGCGGTAATCGGCCGGCTGCAGCTTCTGGTAGGCCCACACCTGATCGCCCGCGGGCTCGGGCCACTCCACCCACAAGGCGCCGATCACCGCGATGCACACCACCGCAGCGGCCAGGCCGTGCATCTTCATTCGTCACCCCGCACACAGGCAGAAAACTCCGCGCCGTAAGCGCGCTCAGTCCTTGGGTCGCATCCGCTCGTGGATGAAGGCGGTCAGCGCGAGATCGGCCATCACCAGCCCCTCCATCACCCGGTCGCCCACGTACTGTTCGGGCTCGCCGTTCTGGCGCGTGCGCTCGGCCGCCAGCAGGATCTCCTGCACGATGCGCTGGCCGGTGAGCGCGCAGTCGGCGTCGGACAACTGCATCTGCCGGCTGCGTAGATGGTGCCGCTCGGGCCAGGGCTGGCCGTCGGCCGCGGCGCCCGCGCCGATGGCGTGCAGGATGGCGATGAGGCTGTTGGGGTCCAGCGCGGGCGCGGGTGACGGCGCTTCCTGGATGGGGCGCGGGGGAGGGGAGTGCGGTGTGGTCATGGCGGGCTCCTTGCAAGCAGGCAGAAGCCGCCACCGATAAAGGTGGCGGGCAGAGCGTGGCTCGAAAACCGGGCTATTAGGAAGAAACCGGCGGGCACGAGGCCCCCACGCCCCGCCCGCCATAGCCGGCAGACGGAATGCCAGCCGGCACCCCGCAAGGTGATGCCGGCTGGCAAGTGCAAACAACATCCTAATAGCTCGGGTTTTCGAGGCCCGGCCACCCGTTTTCGGTGGCGATACCAGAGTTGCCTGACGTAGTTGGGAATGCCAAGGGGTAGGGGTCAATGCCGCCAAAACCCGAGACGTTTTTGGCATTGTCGCATAGCACCGGAAGCGGCGAGAGCCTTGGCGTGCCAAGCGGAACGGCACTTCTGGAACGGAGTCGGCAGAACCTTCGGCCAGAGATGCCAGGCGCGGCAAATGCGACAGCACTCGTCCATGGGACATGCGTGATCGCTCATACAACCGAACCGCTGCGACACCGGCTGGATGGTTTAAATGACTTCCTGCCTATTGAACCTACCGAGTGCCGCGCGCAATCTGACTACCGCTGTAGTCAATCAAGGCGGTCCTGCCGACAGCAGCAAGGTTCCGCAGCGTTCGAATGGACTCCACCCACTGGCGCAGGCCAGAACAAGGATCACTGCACGTGCAACGCCGCAGCCGACTACTTCTCTGCGCGGGTCTGGTCCCGCTCCCGTGGTTCCTGTTCTGGATCAGCGTTGCCGCCGTGTTTGCGCCGGGCTACAACCCGCTTGCACAACACGCCAGCGAGCTGCTGCAGGCGCCAACGCTTGCAAGCATCTGCGCCAGGATCGCCGCCATCGGCTCCGGCGTGGGATTCGTGGCGTTTGCCATTGGGGTATGGCGGGAGTCCGGCCGCCGGATTGCCTTGGGCGCGATCTGCTGGATGATCTTTGGCATCTCCATGCTGACCAACGGGCTCTGGCCCATGGGCCATCCGATGCACGGCTTCTACACCATCGGCATCGCAAACATCATTGCACCGGCGATGTCGCACATCGAATTGAGCGCGTGGTCGGCCAACCGAAGGGCGTACGCCGTGACTGCTATGGTGAGCATCGCGGGCATCGTCTATCTCTGGTTGAACGTGGTGGGAGCGGATCCGGATGGGTTCAGGGGGCTGACCCAGCGCGTGTTTTCATCGATCAACTCGCTGTGGCCGTTCCTGGTTGCGCTGTACCTGCTGCGAAGGGGTTCAAGCGCGCTGAAGGCGGAGCCGGCGCATTGATGGAAGGGTATGCTGCACTTGGGCGATGATTGAGCGTGCGGAGTTGAGAGCAAGATGAGAATTTTTCGCCGCCAGCTGATCTACGTCCAAGTGCACCAGGACCATTTTATTGCGCGCTTGGTCGGTGGAGACAGGACCATCCGCCGCCAGTGTCACGCCCTTGGCAATCGCGCGGGTCCGATCAAGGACTTTTCGAATATCCAGCCCCAGCTCAAGGCGATCTTCTCGGAACTCCTGCCTGGGTTCTCTCTCGTCAAGCCGTGGGGGATTCTGCACTTTGATCCGGTTGAGTACCCGGTTACGAAGGAAGAACTGGCCGGGTTTCAGAAGGCTGCCATGCAAGGTGGTGTGAGCTTCTGTTTTCTCTCCACGTGGGAGCTGCGGCATGAAGACAGGGATCTGTTGGAGATGTTCAAGTAGGGGCCGGCTCGAAAATTATTTCAGGGCCAAACCGCTTCGTGATTGGGCGTGGTTGAAATATTGTGAGCGTCCGCCTCTGGCCGAAAGCGGACATCGGCGGGGCTTGGCCCGGTCCACATGGAAGTCCGGGCGGGCGCCACCCTCGCGTTACGTCAGCAGCTACTGCCATCATGTGATACCGGTCGCGGAGCTCGACAGGGTCGGCAACCTGGAGCCTTGATCAATGGGCACTATGACCGTAGCATCAGGCGATGCAAGCGCGGTGGTAGGGCTGCTCACTGTAGAGCACGGCAGCTGTGACTGTGCACGGTACCCGCCTGGTAAGGGAAGGCCGACGTAACCAGGCGTTGGGCAGACAGATCAACTTTGGTGGGATCATGGAAAAGGATGTCGCACATTACGTATGGCGGAGCATCGCAGCTTTGGTGTTCTGCGCGATCTTAATCGCCACTTGTTTGAGCTTACATGCTAATCCGCAACCGAAATGGTTTGATTGGGTAGCGGCGGCGCCAGTGTTGTACATCATTTTTAGTCTGGCGTTTTTTAAAAATGATAGCGCTCTTGTCGAAGAGCTTGACTCAATCTTGGCTCGAATCAAAAGAGCTTTCAGCAAGACTTCGTAAGGGGTTTGGTGCGCCTGCGTTACGAATTGCAGTTGTAGCGCAAATTCCTTGCATCCGTATCAACTGGAGCTGCTTCAGATCAGTAGGGCATCGGAGTGAATGTTCCGCAGTGGGCAAGGGCGTGATGATAGAGCTTTCCATCTCAACGATCAGATCAACGCCTATCATTGTCTACGCCTTAGCGCTGGAAGACGGCTGCTTTTACGTGGGTCAATCCTGCAAGTTCATAGAACGGGTCGCCGCGCACTTTGATGGGAAGGGATCTGCCTGGACAAGACGTCACCGACCGGTCGCAGTTCTCTGTGCAAAGACGGTCCGGACGCGGGACTGGAAAGTAGCTGAGCGATTTGAGAACAGGCTAACTGTCTTTCTAATGGCCAAACATGGCTGGCAGAAGGTGCGCGGTGGTTTTTGGTCCAACATCTGCGAGAAATCAACACGCGGCGGCCTGATTCACCACGGTAAAACCCACGTCCTCTAGCCGCCTCCAAGCAGCGGTCGCAGGGCGGTCCCGAGCAGGACAGGGTGGGACTGGGAGATGGTTGGAATTAGCACTCGTTATCAGGGGGAGGGTAAAGGTCTGCTTCTGGCCGATCCTCGACCTTCTGCAGGACGAGGACCAGCTTTCCGGGCTCAGACGTCAGTCCGCTCGGCGATCTCCAAGGCATCCTCCACGTCTATGCCCAGATAGCGAACGGTGCTCTCTAGCTTCGTATGCCCACGCAAGAGCTGAACGGCCCGAAGGTTTCGCGTGCGTCGGTAGATCAATGAAGCTTTGGTCCTGTGTGCCGTAGGAGCCCGACTCGAGGCCGGCATCTTTCACCCAGCGATGGACGATCCAGGCGTGCTGCCTCGTCGACAGGTGGGGCGATTCCGCGACGCGGCTGCGGAACAGGAAATCCGAGACCTTGAGGTCAACATAGGCGATCCAAGCCTGGATGGCCTCGCGAGTCGATTGGGTGATCTCGAACTGGACAGGTCGCCCCGTCTTTTGTTGCAACACGATTGCGCGGGATGCTATTTGGCCGCCATGCGAGACGTCAGATACCCGAAGCTTAACCAGATCGCAGGCGCGTAGCTTCGAATCAATCACTAGGTTGAACAGAGCGAGGTCGCGGATCTTGTGGCCGAGCTGAAGTCTGATCCGGATAGCCCAAATGTCCTTCAGCTTCAGTGGGGCCTTCTGGCCGACCAGCTTTCCTTTGTTCCACGACTCGAAGGGTTGAGGTGTCTGGAGAATTACCATGGCCAACTCCTGGTAGAGGGATTGGCCAGCGTTCGACTAGCACGAAAAGCTGGGCGTGATGCGACCCATAGCGACCATTGATCCGCCGCCAAGCCTAGTGCTGCGTCACGGTTTCGCTGCCTTGTTAGGCGGACCCAGCCGCCCTAAGATCGAGCTGTATCACGGGCAAAGCCCATCATGCGGCGCTTTGTGGGTAAGTCGTATAACCGGACCCACGGGTCCGTCTATTAGGTAATTGGCCATCAGGGGGGATCATGGCGAGCAAAAATTTGAAGGATCATGCAATAACCGCATCGCTCAACATATTACTAGAACTGTTGAGTGACAAATCACTGCAAGATCCCAAGGTTGCTTCGGATGAAGTAGCTCAGTTCAATCGAGACAAGCTTCTTAACGTCGTACGAAGCCTAAGAACCCTTGTAAACCAGAGTTCGGCGACCATGGTTTCAGAGTCAGCTCTGAATCAAATGAACTCAAACCTTCAGCAGCCAATATCTGAGCTAACATCATTCGTTTCCGATCGAAACGTCGGCCACCTTGCAAACGCTGTATCTTATATTGATCAGAACGTTCTAAATTACGCATGGGCCTTCTACCCAAGAGCTTCGCCTACCTCCAGAGCTGAAGTTGCTGAAATTCTTGATGCTGTTCAAGAAAAATCAAGAGAAACCTTCGGAATTCTGGACGAGCAGAAGAATGAGCTCGCTGAGCAGATCGGTCAACTCGTCAAGCAGATTGAGGCACAAAAGAATCGGCTCGACGAGATTCAAGATGCATCCACGAAGTCAAAAGCTGAGATGACAGCTGCTCTTGCGAACCTGGAAACAGTCTTTAACAAAGATCAAACTAAGCGCGACACTGAGTACGCCGAGTTTCTGCAGCAAGTGAGAGGTGAGTTCTCTACGGCTAAGACTGACTTCTTCAGCAATGCCGAAGCAGTTCTATCCGCGCTTGAAGGACACAAAAGTGATGCGGCGAGAATTGTTCAGGTTGTCGGGGACATTGGCGTAACGGGCAACTATCAAACCATTGCAAATAAAGAAACAAGTCAAGCCAACTTGTGGCGCTGGATCACTATTGGTCTTTTTACATGCGGGCTAGCAATGGCAGGCATTACCTTCCATAAGTTCTATCATGAGCCGGTAACGCCGGATAACACATTAGCGATTGCCGTCCGCCTACTCTATGCACTCGCTATCGCAGCGCCAGCGTTCTACACCGCGCGTGAGTCAGCGCGTCATAGAACAAATGCTGATCGCGCTCGTCAAACTGAACTTGAACTAGCCTCATTGGGACCGTTCATTGAGCTCCTACAAGATCAGGACAAAGACGAGATCAGGAAATCACTGATCTCTACCTACTTCGGACGCCCTGTGGACCCACACGAGATCCGGACCATTCTTGACCCAGACAAAAAGAATTGATGGCTAACAATTCGTTCAAACCGACGCCGCGGTGCGGCGCGGCTCAACTCAAGCGTTGAACGTCCGCTGCTGGCCGGAAGCAGTCGTGGGCTCGACATGGCAGCATCTGACCCAAAGCGGACATACAGCAATACCCGGGCGATAAGCGGTCTCTTCGTGACCGTGAGGCGGCGCTATCCGAAACTCAGGCCAGATTCACCCCAAACGCGCAGCCGGATCGTCCCGGCCTGTATGTGGCGCAGCGGTGGCGGAATTTCTAGGACACGGTGCCAATGCTGTTCCGAGATATCAAGCGCGTCGAGGACGTGGACACGACCTGCCCGGACCGAGGGGCCGAAGCCACCCGCTCCGAGTGCTTGCGGCAGCAGCTGGTGGCTGATGTGAAGCTGCTGCGGCATCGCTGCTAGGGGCGAAGTGATCTGGCCCCCTGAAAACGGACGCCATGAAGCCGTTTCAGGCGGCAGCCCGGAGCTGCCGGGCGTAGTTGTTAGGCGAGTGGTAGCCCAGCGCCGAGTGTAGCCGGGCTGGATTGTAGAAGCCGTGGATGTAAGCAGC